>JANTFM010000008.1 GCA_024763475.1 Acidobacteriota bacterium
TTATGGAACAAAACGGATGAAAGCGGGAACTCGTTAGCGAGAACCCAGCCATTCACTCCAATCGACGCTTCCCCCAACCTTGATACCGAGAATCTCCCCATCGGCAGCCACGAGATAGGCGGTCGGCGTGCTCCGGACGAGCATTCCCCGGCTGATGCTCCGATCGGTGTCAAGTAAGTGCACCCAGGAGTACTTCCCCACCATCTCAGGAACCGCACGGGAGAAATAGATCGAATCCGCACGGGCAACATCCATGATCACGAGGTCCTTGGGCTTGTTCTCCTCGTACCACGCATTCAAGAGAGGCAGCGCCGCCTTGCAATGGGCACAACTAGGCGACCAATAGAAGACCAGCATCTTCTTCCCGTCGACCAGGTAGCTGCTCAATTCCCGTCTCTCGTCACTACCGAGAACCTGGCCTTTCAGATCCGGGAACTTGCGACCGAGCATTCGATAGACCGGCTCGGAGGGGAGGACGCCGAGCGTGGGAACGGCCTTGCCTTGCCCCGCAGCGATGATCGCGTCGCCGATGGAAACGCCCGATTCCCCATTCTGCTGGATATCCGCACCACCCACGAGGCGGAGAGTCCCCCCGGCATCGATGAGCACGAAGGAGGGAATCTTCCGAATTCCAAAGATCCTCGCGAGCTTACCCGCATCCTGGTAGACCCGTTGCTTCGCCAGCTGAAGCTCGCTCAAGCGTTTCTGTAACATCTGCTCGGACTGGGAAGCCGCCAACACGACCACCGGAAAAAACGCCACGTCCTTCGCATTCTCCCGGAGGAAGTCGGCCGCGGTGACGAGAGCCTGCTCGGAGAGAGCATCTCCCGGCCTCCAGTACGCAACGAGAACCGGGCGGCGACCAAGCACTTGCGAGAGTTCCGCCCCGGTCAGACCACCCTGATCAACGAGAAGACGAGCCGGAACCTGACGGCCCGGAGTCATCAGTGCCGCGGTCCCGTACTGTGCCAGGACGGTGCCGGAGAGACCCACGCACACGCCAAGAAGCAGGAGCCCCTGCACGAGAAAGGTCGCGGCCGAGCCAGTACAGATGAGGCGCCCTCTTCCCAGAGTCCTCATCGAAGACTCCGAGAAGCTTCGCCCGGCCCGCGAAGAGCGCGCCGCGAATCTGCTCCGTTTCGCCTCGCGTTTTCTTGACGCGAAGGTTCCTAGCAAACTCGTAAGATAGGTCTTGAGATTCATGGCATGAATTATAAGAGTCGCCACGGCAACGCGCCCGCAGCCGCGAACTTTGGTACTCTCCCGGCGTGAGCGATGAACTCCAGGCGGGCGCCGAGCCTCGTGTCCGATTCACGGTCCACGCCGCACTGGCGGGCTACCGCCTTGATCACTTTCTTCAGCGGATGATCCCCAAGCTCTCCCGCAACCGGGTCCAGAAGGCGATTGCGACGAGGGTTCGGATCTCCTGGGACGCACCGGTCAAGCCCTCCACCCCGGTTCGCGAGGGCGGCATCGTCTCGATCGAAGACGCCAAGATCACGGAGGAGACCATCGCTTTCGATCCTCCCGTGCTCTACGAAGATGAGGGAATTCTCGCCATCGACAAGCCCCCGGGAATCGTCGTCCATCCGACTCATTCTCACCTGCGAAACACGGTGATCACACTCCTAAGGCAGCAGCGGGGAGAGGACAATCTGACCCTCGCGCACCGCCTCGATGCCGAGACCAGCGGAATCCTCCTGCTCGGCAGGCATCGCTGGGCGGCTCGCAAGCTCCAAACTGCCTTCGAGAAAGGCCGCGTGGACAAGCACTACCTCGCCCTCGTCTTCGGCCACCCGGAGGAGGATAGCTTTCGCTGCGAGCTGCCGCTCGGCCCTTTCTCGCGGGACAAGTTCATCTACCGTCAGTCGCCGGAAGCCGATGAGACCCGCGAGTGCGAGACCCGTTTCCGCGTCCTCTCGCGGGGCGCCCGTTTCAGCCTGATCGAGGCGGAACTGCTCACCGGCCGCCGGCACCAGATTCGGGCCCATCTCGCATGCTGCGGCTTCCCGGTCGTAGGCGACAAGCTCTATGCACTCGACAACCGGGACTATCGACGCTTCCTGCATGGCGGGGGCCTCGATGAAGATCACCGGGAGAAGCTCGTCGCGGAGCGTTGCCTGCTGCACTGCAAGAAGATGGTCGTACCCCATCTTCGAACCCCCGCCCAACGAATCGAGATCAGCTGTTCGCTTCCCGCAGACATGCGTTCGCTCTTCGATGCCGATTCCCGGGAGATCATCTGATGCGCTTTTCCTGCCCTCTCTTCGTCCGCCTGTCCATCCTCCTTGCCCTCATATGGGGACTGCCCGGTGCCGTGCTCGCCCAGAGTTCGGCGACCTGGCCCGAGGACGCGGAAGCAGGCCTGAACACATTGCTCACACGCCTCGGCCTGCGCTGGGCGGACCTCGCCTTTCCCCGCGACCTGGTCCCAAGTGAGGCCCGATTGGCCGCGGTGGACGACGCCATGCGGGGCCCCAAGGAGACGCTGCAGCAAGCAGATTTCTGGGTCCACCTCTCCAACTCTGCTCCCAAGCTCGACAACGCAGGCCAACTGGCGTTTCTCGCCGCGGGACAAGCCTGCGAACATCTGGGAGTCGGTGCCGAAGTCCGCTATCGGATCTCCCCCGAAGGAAGCGCCGAAGACCTGCTCGCGGAACTTGGCGAAGAAATGCTCACTTTCGAGGAGTCCCTCCCGAGCCTCGACGAGCCCTGGCGCGCCGCCTTCGCTCAGTTCGCGCTGAATCTCTCCCATGCACGGGGCCTCGCCAGCTCGGCCTTCGAGGAGATTGATGAAGACGAGCGCCGGGCCCTCGTCGCCTCTCTCGGCGGCCTCTTTTTCTCCGCAGACTCCTCACTGGCGGGACGACCTCCCGAAGGCGTCGACCAGAGCCCGGATGACCCGCTGGCCCTCGCGTCCAAACTACTCGCAGCGGAGGGTCTGAAGCGGGAGGAACTCGCACGCGCCACGATGGCGATTCTGGTCGCGGTGGACTCATTCCTCGACCTCCTGCCCGGCCCGGAGCCGGGGATCGGCTGGAGCCACGACGTTCCCGGGGTCTCCGGACTCGCCCAGGGTCCCTTCCCGACCTCCGCCGGAATGCTTTACCTGGGAGGGCCCGGAAGGAACATCTGGCGCATCGGCGAGGGCATCATCATCGACTTCGACGGCGATGACATCTACGAGCCCGTCCCGGCCCGCCTGCCGTATTCCGGCGGCGCCGGACTGATGACCATCGTCGACTTCCGGGGCGATGACACCTATCGCTCGGAGGCCTGGGGGCAGACCGGGGCCGCTATCCTCGGCCTTTCGATCCTGCGGGATCTCGAGGGCAACGACAGCTACGAGGGCACGATTCTCAGCCAGGGAGCTGCCTGGGTCGGTGCAGGACTCCTGATTGACGACCAGGGAGACGATGTCTACCGCTCTACCGGACTCTCCCAGGGAGCCGGAGGAGTGGGCATCGGGCTGCTCGTCGATGGCGCGGGCACGGACCTCTATCTCGCCGCCGGCCGCGCGCAGGGCTTCGGCACGACCCTGGGCGTGGGCGTCCTGGCAGACGGGAGTGGGAACGACACCTATCGAGCGAGCGCGACCCGGGGGCACAGTCTCTTCGGCATGACCCAGGGCGCCGGAATGGGTTTCCCGGATGGACAGATCGCCGGCGGCGTGGGCGTCCTGTGGGACGGCCTTGGAGACGATGCCTACGTCGCGGGAGCCCTCGGCCAAGGCGCCGCCACCTGGTACTCGCTCGGCCTCCTCGTAGAGGGTGCGGGTGATGACAGCCTGAGTGTCGCACAGTACGGGCAGGGCGCGGCACTCGAGCTGGCGGCGGCAGCGCTCGTGGACCTCGAAGGCGATGACCGGCGCCTCGCGGGCATCGGCCCTGCGCAGGGAGCGGCCCACGACCTCGCCCTCGGGATCCTGGTCGACCGCGCAGGCAACGATGTCTCGATCGCGGGATCCTCCGGCCTGGGGCATGCGAGCGCTACCGGCGTGGGACTCTATGCCGACCTCGCGGGCCAGGACCTCTACGCCACGCTCCACGAGGACCACTCGCTCGGCGAAGCAAGCCCGGCCCGGGGCAGCGGCTCCTGGGGGCTTTTCCTGGACCTGGGTGGGCAGGATCGTTACGCGGAAACCCAGGCAGGCAACGATCGGGGCTGGAGTCGCGGCACCTGGGGCGGAGGGCTGGACATCAAGAGCGGCAACGCCGGAGAGAATCCACAGCAGGACCGTCTCCCCGCACCCCACCCCACAGCGTGCCGGCACGCCGAGATCGAGAAGCTCGCAGCGGCTGATCACGATGCAGCCATCAACTCCCTGTTGGACGACTCGGAGATCTGGGTCCGGGTGGAAGCCGCCCGGGCCCTTGGACGCAGCAACGCTTCGTCGGCCGCCGCTGCGCTCGTCGCGCTCGCGATGGGCCCGGATCAGGCCATCGTGCGGGGCGCTGCAAGCCTCGCGCTGATCGAGCACGACCACCACTCCTCGGCAGAGGCACTCTCCAGCGCGTTGCTTTCCTGCGCCGACCCCCAGGCGAACGCGGCAGGCTGTGGCTTCGCCGTACGAGCAGCCGCCCGAATCCTCGAGCTCGCGGAGGAGGACGGAGACTTCAAACCGCTCCGCGAGGCCCTGGACAAGGTGGCAGCTATGGGATCGCCCGAGCTGAGCAGCCTGGTGATGGAACTCGTCTACGGTGTCGAATTCACACCATGAAGAGGTGGGCGCTGCTGGTGGCCGCAAGCCTGTTCCTGGCCGGCTGTTCTTCTCACCGGCATACCGGGACTCTGAGCGAGCCTTCCGCGACCTCGACGAAGGCCGTCATTCATGTCGTCCAGGCCGGACAGACCTTGTGGCGCATCGCGCGGGCCTACGGAGTCTCCGAAGACGCGATCGCCGAGGCGAACTCACTTGGCGACCACACGCAGATCCGCGTAGGACAAGGTCTCAGGATCCCCGGCGCGACCCAGGTTCTCGATGTCCCTCCCGCCCCTGGTCTTGCTGGGGACGCCTCGAAACCAGGCGAGGTCGCCCCCTCCCCGCCACAGCCTCCCGACGAACGCGTCTCCCCCCAGGGCTGGTCCTGGCCCGTCCCGGGGCAAATCATCTCCCGCTTCGGCGCACGGCGCTCCCACGGACCGCACCAGGGTGTCGACATTCGCGCCAGGACCGGAACGCCCGTGAGGGCCGCCCGAGACGGCAGAGTGTCCTTTGCGGGCGTTCAGCAGGGCTACGGCAAGATCGTGATCCTCGCTCACAAGGGTGCCTACGCAAGCTATTACGCCCACAACAGCCGACTCAAGGTCCGGCAGGGAGACTGGGTCAAGGGCGGTGATGTCATCGCCCTCTCAGGAGCAACAGGCAACGCCCAGGGGCCGCATTTACACTTCGAGATCCGTCACAGGGGACGCCCTGTTGATCCCCTGCTGCTGCTCCCCTGATCCCTGGCTCGTGCGCGGAAGCGCAGCAGGGCAGATCGATCGAGGGCGCGGGCAGCGGCTGATCCCTGGCTCGTGCGCGGAAGCGCAGCAGGGCAGATCGATCGAGGGCGCGGGCAGCGGCTGATCCCTGGCTCGCGCGCGGAAGCGCAGCAGGGCAGATCGAGGGCGCGGGCAGCGGCTGATCCCTGGCTCGTGCGCGGGAGCTCAGGACAGGACGGGCTCCTTGGAACGGGACCATTTTTCGATCGCGGCGGATAGCTCTTCGCGATTGATGGGCTTCGTGACGACGCCATCCATTCCCGCGGCAAGACACTCCACGAAGTTCTCCTCGTGTGCATGCGCGGTCAACGCGATGATCGGGGTTCGACCACCGTGTACCTTCTCATAGTTGCGTATCGTGCGTGCTGCGCTGAGCCCGTCCATCTCCGGCATCTGGATATCCATCAACACCAGGTCGAAGTCTTCCTCGCTGAAGGCGTCGACAGCGGCCTTCCCGTTCTCGACGGTCTTGACCCAATGCCCCCACTTCTCGAGCATTCTCACCGCGATCAAGCGGTTGACCGCGTTGTCCTCTGCGAGGAGGATCCGCCTGTGGGCCGCCGTCACCGATGCGGCCGGATCCCGATTCCGTTCGCTATCCCGCGGACACTCTTTTTCCCCGGTACGAGCCCTGCTCTTGCCGCTTCCGGCAGGATCCACACCCAGTGGTACCGTGAAGTGGAACAAGCTTCCGACTCCCGGTGTGCTCTCGACCCTGAGCGTGCCTCCCATCACCTCTACCAGGTGGCTGGAGATCGCAAGACCCAGTCCGGTTCCACCGTACTTGCGGGTCATGTACCGTTCCCCCTGCGCGAACGCGTCGAAGATCACCTGCTGCTGATCCAGGGGAATCCCGATGCCGGAGTCCTCAACCGATACCCGCACTCGGACCTGGTCCCCAGAATCGGACACCATCGAGATCCTCAGCTCGACATGACCCTCTTCCGTAAACTTGATCGCGTTGCCAAGCAGGTTCACGACAATCTGCCGGAGTCCGACAGGGTCCCCGATCAGCCGTTCCGGTATCCCGGGGTCGACGATAGGACGCACTTCGAGGGACTTTCTCGTCGCACTTCCCTGCACGACGGCCAGCGTTTCGGCGACCCACTGGGGAAGCTGGAAGACCCGGCTTTCGAGTTCTCTCTTCCCCGCATCGAGCCTCGAGAAGTCGAGGAGGTCGGTGATGAGTTCCAGCAGCGAGGCCGCGGAGTCACGGATGATTGCTAGGTGGCCATGCTGATCTTCCGGCAGTGTGTTCTCGAGGGCGATGTCCGTCATGCCGATGATGCCGTTCAACGGCGTGCGAATCTCATGGCTGATCTGGGCGAGGAAGTCGCTCTTCAACTTTGAGACCTGTTCGAGGTTCCTGTTGGCAGACTCGAGAGCCAGGACGCGCAGCCCCACACGCACCCGCACCTCGAGCTCCGAGATGTTGATGGGCTTGGACATGAAATCATCCGCGCCCGCGGAGAGCCCCTCGACAATATTCCGTGTCCCGGATCGGGATGTCAGCAGAATCAGGTAGACATAACTGTTTCTCTCCTGGCTCCGGATCGCACGACACAGGGCCAGACCATCCATCTGGGGCATCTGCCAGTCGGTGATGACCAGGCGGCAGTCATGTTCGCCGAGAACATGGAGCGCCTCAACACCGTTCTTTGCGGTGACGACTTCGTGACTGAGGTCTTCGAGGAGGCATTTGAGCATCTCCTCGGTGACCGGATCGTCGTCTACTACCAGGATTCGCATCGTCAAACCCCTCGCCGGCAATCATCGCTGCACTGCCTCAAACTGTTGCCAACTCTTCCCCGGCCCTCGGCTTGGGATCCAGGGCGGCGATCGCATCGAGGCACAGCCGCAACTCCTCGTTCAACAGCTCCAGGGAGTTCTTCATTTCGGAAAGCTGACCAGCCTTGCCCTGAACCTCCATCGCTGCCGCCACGGCGCTCAAGCTCTCCGCGCTCACCATGCCTGCCGCGCCCTTGAGCGTATGGGCCAGGCGTCCTGCCTTCGCTGCGTCACCGTCGGCAATGGCGTCGCTGAGTTTCGACACCATCTCGTGAACCGAGCCCGTGAAACGCAAGAGGACCCGAGCAACCAGGTCCTCCCTGCCACCCATCCGCTCGAGCAGTACCTCATGGTCTAGTGTCCCGACACGGGAGTCCGCCCCACTCTCGGCCGGATCGTGCGGCTCCACGAACTCGAACTCGCTCGCCACCGCGTTTGCACCCGCGCGGATGGTTTTCTCCGGGAACTCACAGGTCACTTCATCCTCGGATATGGGCGCCGTGTCGGCACCAAGCCATTTCTCGAGCACGACGGCCAGCTGGCGCAGATCGAAGGGCTTGCTGAGGAAGTCATCCATACCCGCGGCCATGCATCTGTCGCGGTCCTCCAGCAGGGCGTTGGCGGTCACGGCGACGATCGGAACGCGATCCCGCACCCGGGCATCCGTCTCAGATCGCCGAATCATCTTGGTCGCGCCGATCCCGTCCAGCTCCGGCATCTGGCAATCCATCAGCACGAGATCGCAGCCGCTCTCCTGGGCCGCTGCAGCCGCCTCCAGGCCATTGCTTGCCTCGACGGGATGACAGCCCAGCAGGGACAGCATCTCGCGAGTGACCTCCCGGTTTGATTCGCTGTCGTCAGCCACCAGGATCCGTGCGTGGAACGAGGGGAGCTGCTGGTCGGCCATGGGAGGAGCGAGCCCTTCTTCTGCCGCATCCTCTGTACGGCCCATGATCCGCAACATCGCTCCCGCCAGATCCGAAAAGATGACGGGCTTGTCGACCCGCGCACAGGCTCCCGCGGGCCGCTCCGCCAGACCGCGGCATCCGCCACTCATGCTGCAGAGGGCCACGACGGGCGTTCTCGCGATGACGGGATCGGCTCGAATCGCCTGAATGACCGAAGCATCACCGTCCTGTGCCAGGTCCGTATCCACGATGGCCAGATCATAGGGATGCCCCGCCGCGACGGCCTCTCTCAGAGCCTCGAAGACCGCCTCCGCCTCGAGGACTTCATCGGTTTCGATCCGGTGCATAGCGAACTCATCCACAAGGGCAACCCGAACCGCGGTGCTCGCATCGGCGAGCAGAACGCGCAAGCCGGCGAGCCTCTCGAGATCAAGGTCCGGCGCAGGGTCCTGCCCGCTCCGGTCCTCGTGCAACTCTATCGTGAACCAGAAGGTCGATCCGGCTCCCGGCGAGCTTTCGACGCCGATCACACCACCCATCGCTTCCGCCAGGTTCTTCGAGATGGCGAGCCCGAGACCGGTGCCACCGAAGCGCCGGGTCGTCGATCCGTCCGCCTGGTTGAACGCGCCAAAGATGTGCTCTGCGACCGAGGGATCGAAGCCGATGCCGGTATCCTCGACCGAGAAGCGGAGGTAGCGCATCTCGCTGCTGTCGGTAATCACGGAGGCCCGGACGATCACGCCACCCTTTTCGGTGAACTTGATCGCATTGCCGATCAGGTTCGCCAGGATCTGCCGCACCCTCCCGGGATCCGCGAGGACCCGCTGCGGCAATTCCGGGGACACCAGGCCGACGAGTTCCAGCTCCTTGCGCTGCGCCTCGACCGAGAAGAGGCTGACCGTATCGGCAATCTCACGGGGAAGATCGAAAGCGATCTGCTCCAGTTCCATTCGGCCGGCTTCGATCTTCGAGTAGTCCAGAATGTGGTTGACGATCCCGAGCAGCGACTTGCCGGCCCGGTACACCGACTCCGCGAATCGCGTCTGATTGTCGTCGAGTCGCGTGCGAAGCAGCATCTCGACCATGCCGAGCACACCATTGAGCGGCGTGCGGATCTCGTGGCTCATGTTGGCCAGGAATTCGGACTTGACCGCAGTCGCCCGCTCCGCAGCCTCCTTTGCTGTTGCGAGTTCGCGGTTGGACTGCTCCAGATCTTCGAGCGCCTGCTGAAGATCGGAGGTTCGGCCGCGCACGGCGGTATCCATGTTCACGGCCGCCATGAAGAGCGAGAAGGCGCCGCCCTGCGAGTCCATGTCCCGTTCGACGCGCTTCATCAACGCCCGGTTCACTTTTCTCAAGCGAGCGATCTCGAGCTTGAGATCGAAGACGCTGTAGCCTTCCTGGCTGCTTGCAGACATGTCTCTTTATCCCTTCAGCCGCTCACGTTGCCGATGGCCACGCCGACGAAGGTCTGGTTGAGGTGCACGCCGTTGAGCTGCTCCCCGTAACTGACAAAACCGATGGTGTTGTTTTCTTTGAGGATCTTGTGGACTTCGTTCAAAGCTCCTGCCTGGCCGATCTCCAGGTAGCGCAGAACGCAGTCACACCCGATCACCAGCTGCGGCGTTCCCATCCGCTCCCTGATGACCTCGAAGCTGTCCTCCAGGCTCTCGACCAGGCTCAGGGGCTGACCGACGCTCAGCACGAGTCCTTCCTCGATGGCGCAGAAGAACGTGAGACTCTCGTCCGGATTGGCCTTCTGGATCGACCGGACGTAGTTGGCTCCACCCGCCCGCATGACGACCGGGTGGGTCGCGTAGACCATCGGATTGAGGCCGGAGATCGACACCCCCACGCTGCGCGCATACTCCCGCGCCGCAGACCGCCCATTGATCTCGCGGACGATCCGCTGCGCCGGATCGGCCTCGGTGATCACCATTTTCGTTTCGCTGGGAACGAAGTGCTCACATTTGAACACCTCGATCGGCCCGGGGACCTGTATCAGCGAAAACAGGGCACAGTTCTGATGGAACTCTCCCTGGTGATAGAGGAAGGTCTCCTTGAAGCGTGTACCATCCCCGGCAGAGCCACCGACCATCGGCAGGCCTGCGAGCCCCAGGTGGAGGGCCGCAGCAACCATCTCCTCTTTTCGCGACATCCCATCGACCAGCAGGTGGCCGAAGGTCGTCTCCTTCGACGGCGTTTGGCCCCGGTCTCCGATATCCGCGATCAACGAGCGCGCGAGGGCTTCCCCCTGGCGGAGAGTCATGGACCCAAGATCGGGAATTCTCGTCGTGGCCACCGAGAGGCCGTCGCCGGCGAGACTGACACCCGTCAGGCCCCCGAAAGTGTACCCACCGGGTGTAATCTCCCCCGCAGTCGTGCAACCAATGACGTTCTGGCTCCCGAAGAGCCGGAATATCTCCTCTGCGAGCCATCGCAAATCGTAGTTCGGCGAACAGTAGATCACGACGAGAGATGCGTCGGGCTGGTAGATCGCGCTCGCCAGTTCGTTCGCAGCCACCGTCGGGTCGGGCGACTGCGAGACTCCCCTCAGCGCGCGAAGTGTCTGACACGCCTGCATTCACGACTCCTTCGTATAACAACCACCCAATGCCGTGTTTGGCCCCCGCTACAGGAGAAGTTAGGCAGCAGCAAAACCCTGTCAACCCGCCACGGCAGAGGCGTTGACGCCTCACGGATCCCCATCCCGCGGATCAATGGATGCGTTCGGGTTGAATTGCTGCCGAGCGCGGCCCAAGTTGGTCCTTAGGCGCGTGCGGAGGCGCGCTCGTGGGACGACCTGGAATGCGGAGAGTGCGATGAAACTCGAAGACGTCGAGTTCCCCTGCCCGGCTTGTGGCACCGTGAACCGGATCGCCGAGACCCTGGTCCCAGCGGACGGAGAGATCCGCTGCGGCCACTGCGGCGAAACCGTCTCGCTTAAAGCGGCCGTCCGCGGGTCCGGCAAACCCAGCGCGTCCTTGGGCCCGGCTGCGGGCTCATCCCAGGACCTGATGACCACCGGCACCTTGGTGCGCATGGACCCCCACTCCCTTGGACCGAACCCGGACGCGAGTCATGTCTGTTGCCCCTCCTGTGGGCACAGCTTCGATCCCGCCCTCGCGGGCCAGGCCCAGACCACCGTCCTCATCGTCGAAGACTCGGACTTCTTCCTGCAACTCGCGACGGATGTCCTGGGGAAGCACTTCAAGACGATCGGAGTTCGCACCGTAGCCGAAGCGAGACAGGCGCTGGCCACCTCCCCGGTCCACCTAGTGGTCCTGGACCTCACGCTCCCGGACGCCGAGGGAACCGAGGTGCTGCGCGCCCTTCCCCGGCCCGACATACCGGTCCTGATCTACACCAGCCGGGACGAGACTTCCCTGATCGGCCCCGAGTGGCAGGCCCTCACCAGCCTCGGAGCCAGCGATGTCATCCACAAGGGAATCAACATCGAGGACCTCCTGCTGCAGAAGACCCAGGAGCTTCTCTCCGCACTTTCCGTGCGCTAGCCCCGCCAGAAGCCCAGCGGCCCACAAACCTTTCGCAATGGCCGGTCCCCCTGTCAGAAATCCGGACACTCTGGCACGTCTCCTCTTCGTCTCGCCCGCCCTCAATCTAGTCTAACTCCTTACATATCATCGTGTTCACTCGTTGGCAGTCGCTATGCATGACGGTTCTGTCCCAGGCTGAGAACCCCCCGCTCAGCTGTTGACGCAACTTACGATCAAGGAGTGCAGCATGCCGTTCCCACCTCGCCTGATCATGGCCCTAGCCATTTTCACCGTGTCTGTTTCGAGTGTGTCCGCGGCGAGCCTCTCGCCAGACCTGCTCGCGTGGCTGCAGGAAGGCTACGCTCTCGATGAGAGGGCCGACGTGATCGTGCAACTCTCGGCGCCGTTGTCCGAGATGGACGAACAGTACCTTTTCGGCGAGGCGGAGACGCTCCAGCGCTTCGAGCAACTGCAGATGATCGCCGCCACGATCCCCGCCCGTTCACTCCCTCGCTGGGCTGCGCATCCCAAGGTGCGCGCCATCAGTCTCGACCGCGCCGTCAAGGCGACGGGTGCCGGGCAGAATGGCAGCGAGAACAGGGCCAGCCTGATCCGAAAGGCGTCCGGAGCTTGGCGAGCCATGGAAAACAACTTCGTAGACGGCGAGGGGATCGGTGTCGCGATCCTCGACTCCGGCCACTGGAAAGGACACAAGGACCTCGACAAGCAGAAGCAGATTTCTGTTGTCCCAAGCCTGAAAACCGATGACAAGTTTGGACATGGAACTCACGTGGCCTCCATCATCGCGGGCACGGGCAAAGAGAGCGAGAAACTTCAGAGCGACTACACCGGGCTGGCTCCGGCGGCGTCCTTGTTCAGCCTGAAGGTGCTGGGGGACGATGGACAGGGGACGGTCTCCGGCGTGCTCGCCGGCGTAGACTGGGTGCTCGGGCACCACCAACAGATGAACATCCGTGTCGTCAACATGAGTTTCGGGGCTGCCGCGATCGAGAGCTTCAGGACAGATCCCCTCTGCCAGGCCACCTTGGGCCTCTACAATGCGGGAATCGTCACCGTCGTCTCGGCGGGGAACTTCGGCAAGAGCCTCGACGGCGCGGTTGCCTTCGGGACGATCACGACGCCTGGTAACTCCCCGTGGGTCATCACCGTCGGCGCCGTCAACGACCATGGGACGTCATTGCGAAGCGACGATACCATCGCCGGGTACTCGTCCCGAGGGCCGACACGCTCCTATGACGCGTTCACCGGACGCTTCGACCACCTGATCAAGCCAGAACTCGTCGCCCCCGGAAATCTCGTGATTGCTGCAGAAGCAAAGAACTCCAAGCTGAAGAAACTGATGAAAGAACACGGCATTGCGGACGAGGAGAAAAACGACAAGTACATCAGCCTGAGTGGCACCTCGATGTCTGCACCGATGGTCTCGGGCGTCGTCGCCCTCATGCTCGAAACCAATCCCGACCTCACGCCGGCGCTGGTCAAGGGCATCCTGATGTACACCGCACAGACCTTGCCCGGGTACTCTGTCTTCGAGCAAGGCAGCGGCCTGCTCAACGGCGCCGGCGCCGTGACACTGGCGGAGCGGCTCGTTGGGCGAATTGTCTTCGATCCGACAGCCCCGATGATGCTTGAGCCTTCCGAGATGCCTTACCCGGTATCCTCCGTTGCCGGCGAAAACGTACTCTGGTCGCAGGGCCGGATCCTACTCCGGCGCACGAACGACGGGCCCCTCGTTGAAGCGGGCGGGATCCTCTTCGCGGAGAACATCGTCTTCGGCGAGGGCGTCCTGTTTGCCGAAGGCCTCCTCTTCGCCGAGCAGATCGTCTTCAGCAACGGCCTGCTCTTTGCCGAGGCGGTCGATCCGATCGGCCCGGGAGCATTCCTCTTCGAGGATGCGCCACTGACCCCAGACGCATACCTCGACGCCTCCGGCCTCCTCTTCGCGGAGACGGCGATCCTCGGCCACGGCGATCTCCTCGATAGCGCGGGCTACACCTTCGCCCAGGGAGTGCTCTTCGCGGAAGGCCTGCTCTTCGCGGAAGCCGCTCCGGCGCTCCCCGAGGGCATGGCGCTGGCGAGCGAGCCCATCATCGGAGAGGGCATTCTCTTCACGGAAGGAAGCCTGCTCGGCAGCGCAGAACTCGAGACGCTCTTCGGGTACTCCTCGAACGCGCTCATCGCCGGGGAAGCCTGCAGCTACGACGACTAGTGTCCCGACACGGAACTCCGTCAGGCATTCTCGGCGAGCGACCGGCGAATCGTGCGACGGATTTCTGTGCCACCACACTGTCGGGTGCCACCCCGCGGCGCGGAGGTCCGCATCCATCGATCATCACACAAAGCCGGCCCGGCATCACCGGGTCGGCTTCATTTCATCAGTCAACAAGAAAAGAACTACGGATCCGTGGGGGACTGGGCGCAGTCGAGGTTGCACTGTAGCGCAGCGGACTCGGCCTCGTGGTCGCAGCGGATGCGCTCCATGCCCGATCGCGACTTCGCGCTCTCGTACGCCGCGTTGCAAGTGATGTAGTCCATGAAGCTCGACGCCTCCGCGAAGCACGCTCGGCGCTCGGTGAGGGCTTCATCCATGGCGCTCTGGTAGTTGTCCGCGCAGACCTGGGAATCTTCAGCGTACTGGTCGTTGCACTGCTGCATACAGTCACCCACATCAGCGGCGGCGAGACCCACAGCCACCCAGGCCACGAGCAACATCGTAAATAGAGCGATACTCAAGTTCCGACCGTGCGTTCTCATCATGTGTACAACCTCCCCGGCCGAAGACTCCGGCGTCAGCTACTCTATTTACGCTGTCAGGCCCGCGTTGCCAACAAAGTTCTTGGTCTTTCTCGCATGATCGTGTGCGAATTCGGCTCTAAGCGGACCCCATTTCTGCCATCTCCTCGCTGGTAGCCCCCAGGTAGAGGGCGATCTCGTGAACGAGCGTCGCGAGGATTTCCTCGACCAGTTCCTCGCCCGGAGGGAAGAAACGCTCGAGATTGCGCTGATAGAGGCAGATGGCGTCGGGAGTCCCCGGTGCCGTTCCCTCCTCGCGCTCTTGCAGAGGAACTCCCAGGAAGAGTCCATAGACACAGGGGTCGATCGGCGGATCGAAGTCGACCAAATCACTCTCGCACGGCAGGTCCTCGACGAGGATCGAAACTTGGCTGAGCTTCTCTCGCAGGAGCTCCGGCAAGGCGGCCAGGGCCTGCGCGACCAGGTTTCGAAAGACCTCCCGGGGAATGCGCGAGGGCAGCGGATAGGCCCCCGGCTCCATTTCGTGGGCCGCCACAAAGTACTTATCGGCAAGTTGATACTGTCCTCTGCGCTCGATGCACAGGGCCATCCAGTAGCAGGCCTGAGGATCCGTCGGCTCGAGATCCAGGGCCCTCGCGAGCACGATCTCCGCATTCTCGAACTCACACATTTCGAACAAGCAGAGCCCGTAGTCCGCAAGGGCGCCGATATCTGTTTCGTCGACATCGAGGACTTCTTCCAAGTAGCTTGCAGCCTCGAAGAAACGCTGCAATTCGATCAAGGCCGACGCGACGAGCTGGCGCGCATCGTGAGACGCGGGGCGCAACATCAGGGCGCGACGACAGAACGCCTCGGCCTCACCGAAGTTCTCCCGATCCAGCGCATCCATCGCCATGCGGAGGAGCTGGTCGTGACTCTTCCTGGGGCGGCCAGTGGTCAAACTCGTCTCTCCTGCTCCAAGGCCGGCATCGCGCGGCCACCCGGTGAATTGTCCTGCGAGCATAACAAAGGGATCCACGAGCTTCCAATGGACCCGGGACTGGGGGAGCCCTCCGAAACTGGTGAAACTCCGGGCGACGTCTACAATACTCCCATGAAGACCATCCTATTGCTCACCACGCTGATCCTCTCCTCTCTCGCCCTGTCCCTCGCCGAAGACGCTCCCGCGCCCGATCGAGAGTTCATCCCCCCCGCCTTCCGCGCTGAGCGGCACTTCAGCCAGGCGGTGGAGTTCCTCTCCTCGATGCCCGATGGGACACGAATCACCCTGAACAGGGCCGATGGATCGCACTTCATGCTGGTCGAGCAGGACGGGACGCTCAACGGGAAGCTCAACGACTCCCGGCTTGAGCAAGAAGCCCATGTCCTGGTCACACCCATGGGCTACAAACTATACGTCGACGAGGATTTCCCCATGGGAATGGTCGTCGAGGCGCCGAACGGAAAGCGGACGCTCTTCTCTGGATTCAAGAAAGCCATCGTGGCCCACGAGGACGATGCCCGCGCCTGGATGATCCCGCGCACGACACCAGCACTCCGCCTTCCGGACGGGTCGCGCATCGATTTCCTCAACCAGGCACGGGTCTTCGAGGCCCTCACCCTGCATGGCGAGCGTTTCCGCATGGAACTCGCCGATCGCGTCTGGATCTCGCTCGAGAAGCTGCCTTCTCCACCGCTCGTCCCCTTCATGAACTCGGTCTATCCCGCAGGAGACGGAAACGACTGGCGCGGTCCCGCCCAGGAGGATCACTTCGTTCTTGCTTGGAACTGGTATCCCTACGGCCTGACTCTCGACCGCGTGATCAAGGATCTCAGCCGAGGCCACCGGCGGGAAGATGTCGACCTGTACTTCAATGACCTGGCCTTCGCCCAGTCCGGCCTCGAGGTGGGTGGCATCCTTCTCGCCCGCCGTTTCGCGCTCAATGGCGGCGATCAGCTCACGATCGAGTTGCCCGGCCAGGAAGCGCACACGGTCTTCGTACTTCCCGGGCCTCTCGAGCCCAACTACGGCCTGCCCCCCGAGAAGCCCCATACGCTGAATCTCAAGACCAGGGAGACCGACAAGGCTAACTGATCCCGTTCGCACTGGAGTGGCTGCCCGCCCAGGAATAGCTTCGAGTTCTCGCGCCCAGCTTCGGGGCCGATTCGGCGAGGACAACAGGGCGAAACCGGGGGCGTAGCAGGGCAACCCCGAGAAATTCGCGAACACGCCCGGGCCGAAGAGGGCCCGGAGATCGGTTTCGAGAATGGGTCCGACGTCTTGCGCGGGCCCTTAGCAGCCCAGCGCACAGGCTGCGCCGCGCAGACCGAGCTGGGGGTCGAGGACCACCTGCAGCGGGATCTGAGACAGCAACTCGCGGTAGCGGCCCTTGTCCACGAACGCCTCGACGAAATCCTCTACGACGAGAGTCGATAGCAGATGGCTTGGCATGCCTCCTGCGAGATAGACACCGCCCCGCGCGAGCACTTTCAGGGCGAGGTTGGAAGCCTCGCGCGCGAGGATGCGCCACCAGTGCTCCACGGCAAGACGGCACGCCTCGGAGCGTCCCTCCACAGCGGCCCGAGAGATCGCCACCGCGGGATCTTCGTCCTCACCATAGGGCCGCTCCGTCCCGGCCTGTCTGCTGGAGTGGAACTCGTAGAGAGCGACGAGCCCGGGCCCCGAAACGATGCGCTCATACGAGACATGTCCGTGGCGCGCCTCGAGAAAGCGCCAGAGGGCAACGTCCTCTTCGTCGACGGCCCCGAAGTCCGCATGCCCGCCCTCCGACGCTGCGCACAACCACCCCTCGCCCGACGGCAGCGCGAAGGCTTCGCCAAGCCCGGTGCCCGGCGACACGAGCGCGCGCGCACCTGCGGAGGGGCGACCTTCCTGGAGGATGAGGAGCTGCTCCGGCCGGAGGGCATCGAGTCCATGCGCTGCAGCCTCCACGTCGTTCAGCAGGAGAACCGGGACACCGAGTCTCTCCTCAAGAATCCGGCGATCCAGGAGCCAGGGCAGGTTCGTCGTGCGAACCACCGGCCCCGTCACGGGACCCGGCACACCAAAGACGGCGGCCTCGGGGGTGAGGGGGTGCTCGGCGAGGAATTCGAGTAACAGCGGCTCGAACGAGGCCGCATCCTGCGAAGGGAAGCTCACCAAGTCCCGAAGGTCGACCCGCTGCCCCTCGCGAGAGGCCCACGCGAGGCGGGTGTGGGTCGCACCGACATCCGCGACCAGGATCATTCCACGATCTCCTCGGTTTCATCGAGGCCTGCCTTGAGGATCTCCTGGTCGTAGGCAGCGACGATCTGCTGTCGGCTGAGCAAGCCGACGGGGCGGTTGGGCTCCCGCAGATCCACCACCACCAGCTCGCCCAGCCCGCAGCGAATCATCCGCCGCACGGCCACATGGAGCGACTGATCTCGCCCGATCGTGATCGGGATGACCGCCAGGTCTTGGGCGACGAGAAGCCCCGAGACTTCCTTCTGCGCCAGCGCGGCTCGCAAGTGGGTGTCGAGCACCCAACCCACCATTTGCCCTTCGGCATCGATCACGGGGAAGCTGACGGCGCCGGTATCCGCGAAACAGCGCACGATCTCGTCGTAGGGAGTTCCTGGAGCGAGAATGCGCTCCCGGGCCTCCTCGATGTCCAGCATGGCGGACGAAACCTTGAGACGCCTGAGAACATCCCGCGCCATCATGCCCGCGTGCCAGGGAGCATCCGAGCGGGACCCGACCTGCTTCTCGTAGAGGCTCGTGCGCGTTGCCAGGGCAAACGCGATGGCGCTGGTCCACAAGGTGGGGACGAGCAGGAAGTAGTTCCCCGTCATCTCGGACACGATGATCACCGAGGACAGGGGCGTATTCGCGGCTCCCGCGAAGAATGCCGCCATCCCGACGAGAACATAGCTCTCGGGATGAGGCGCGATCCAGGGAGCCAACTGGTGCAGAAGCAGCCCCACCGAGCCGCCCAATGCGCCCCCGATCACCACGGAGGGGCCGAACACACCGCCGGAGCCCCCCGAGGCGATGCTCGCCGAAGTCGTCACCATGCGCAGCAGCGCCGCGAGCAACAGGAAGAGCCATGTGGTCTGGCTGTCGAGTGCGCTCTGCACGACGCCGTACCCGGTGGCAATCGCATGCGGGAAGAAGAAACCCACGATGCCGGTGAGCAGCCCCCCGATGGCGGGCGCAGCCCAAAGCGGCAGCCCGCTCGCGTGGAAGAGGTTTCGCGTGCTGTAGAAGACCTTGACGAAGATCCCGCCCGCGAGGGCCACGACCACCGCCAGGATGCTGTAGCCGAGCAGCTCGACCGGGTTGCGGAACACGGTCGGGTTGGTGCGGAAGAGCGGATCCCAACCGAGGATCAACGAACTCGTCGCATAGGACACGATCGAAGCCACGGTCGCGGGCACGATCAACTCGAACTCGAAATCGATCTCGCGGTAGAGCACCTCCGCCGCGAAGAGCGCACCGGCGAGCGGGGCGTGGAACATCGCACCGATCCCCGCGCCCATTCCCGCCGCGACGAGGAGCGTCCGGTCCCGGTCCGAAAGATGAAAGAGGTTGGCGAGGATCGATCCCACGCCCGCCCCCATCTGCGCAATGGGGCCCTCCCGGCCTCCGGAGCCACCACTGCCGATCGTGAGCGCCGAGCTGACCGCCTTGACGAAGGGCACCCGAGCCCGGATGCGGCCGGCTTTCTGGTGGTAGGCCTCGATCACGGAGTCCGTACCGTGGCCCTCGGCCTCGGGCGCGAGAAGGTAGACGATGGTCCCCGAGATCAACCCGCCCAAAGCAGGAAGGAAGAAGAGTACCCAGGGCTTGAACACCGTACTCGTGGCGGCAAAGAGGGCATGTTCGCCGGCCGCCTCCTGCGGATGATACCCGGCGAGATTATCGAGAAAGAGCCAGTTGACGGTCCCGAGCATGTAGTGGAACGCCACCGCAGCCAGCCCGGCAGCAAGTCCGACAAGAGTGGAAAGAGCGAGGATCCTGCCGAATCGGCGCTTGGTCTCCCCTGGAATCAGTCCCTCGATCAGGCGTCGACGCATGGCGGGCACTCCTTGCAGGTGCGTGCACGATACGCCTTCATCAGCTCCCGAGTCAGAACCCCGGGGCCGGCGATCGCATCGTCAGCAACCCCGATCACTGGAACGACCTCCATCATCGTGCTCGTGATGAAGACCTCGTCCGATTCCAACAACCACTTCAGTTTGAAACGACGCTCCGAGACGGTGATTCCCTGCTCGAGGGCGAGCTCGATGACGAGTTGGCGGGTGACACCAGGCAGGATGCTCTGCGCGAGTGCGGGGGTGTAGAGCCGCCCGCGGCGCGCGGCGAAGATGTTGCAGCGAGTCCCTTCGAGGACCTCGCCGCGCATCCCCAGCACCAGCGCATCGATGACTCCGTGCTCCTCGGCAGCCCAGCGCGCGCGCATGTTCTCGAGGTAGTTCAGCGTCTTGTGACCCGAGAGCGGAGCGCCGGGGTCTCGACGGAAAGAGGCCACCGCCAACCGGCCGCCACGAGCATACAAGCTCTTCGGCGGGGCCTTCCACGCGTGGACGGCAACGATCAGGTTCCCGCCGCCCGTCAGGGTGATCCGGACATAACCACCGTCAAGTCCGTTTCTCTCGAAGAGCCGGGTCACCACCCGGTCCAGGGCGGGAAGCTCCGCATCGATGCCGAAGTGCCGGGCGGAGCGCAGGAGACGCACCCTATGAGGCTCGAGCTGGAAACCCTGGCGGTTGTATCCCCGGACGACCTCGAAGAGGCCGACTCCCCAGGAAAGGGCCGGATCCGTCGCGGGAATCCGCGCACGCTCCTCCGCCAGGTAGCGTCCGTTGAGATAGATGATCGCCATCGAGAACTCCTGCCCCTAGCCAAGGAGCGGACCATTGCTTGGGACAGGGTACCGGAACTTCCGCGATAGTCATCCCGTTTCTCGCCAGGGACCCGGCGCGGAAGACGCTGGCCTGCCAGGCCCTACAAGCCGAGGGCCCGAGCCATGCCCCGAGCCTTGACGAGGGTTTCCTCGTATTCGGCCTCGGGCTCAGAATCCCAAACGATGGCGCCACCGACCTGGAAGCTCACGGAGTGGTCGTGCCACTGCATGGTGCGAATGGCGATACTGCTTCCCAGCGTTCCCTCGCCATCGAAGCAGACGAGCGATCCAGTGAAGGCTCCGCGGCGAGTCGGCTCCAGCTCGTCGATGATCTCCATCGCGCGAATCTTGGGTGCGCCCGTCACGGATCCCCCAGGGAAGGTCGCCCTCAACAGATCCACCAGGTCCAGCCCCTGCTCGAGGATCCCCTCCACGGTCGCGGAGAGATGCCAGACGGTGGGGTGCGCCTCCAGACGCTTGAGCACGGGGACCCTGACACTTCCCGCCTCGCAGACCCGGCCGAGGTCGTTGCGCTCGAGATCGACGATCATCATCAACTCGGCAGCGTCTTTCGGGCTATCGAGCAATTCGCGCCGATGGACCTCGTCCTCCGCGTTCGTGCGGCCGCGGGGGCGGGTCCCCTTGATCGGTGTCGTACGAAGCCGGCGGCCACGCACGCTCAGGTACTCCTCGGGAGATGAGGAGATCAGCGCGTGGTTGCCGAAGCCGAAGAACGCGGCATAGGGTGCCGGACTCGCCTCCCGCAGCCTTCGGTAGAGTTCGTGAGGCGCGAGCGCCGTGTGGGAGGCGAAGCGCTGGGATAGGTTCACCTGGTAGATGTCTCCCGCTGCGATGTACTCCCGCGCCCTGCGGATGGCACTGAGGTATTCCTCCCGGGTGAAGTTGTTCCGGATCGGCCGCCGGGGCGTGACGAAGCGCTCGCGCAACTGCTCAGCCGACAGTGCCGGCAGGCGACCGCTTCCCGGCCAGTGCTCGATGCGGCCGCTTCGGTGGTCGGCCCAGGTGAGGCGCTCGTAGAAGGCGACGACCAGGTCCGGGAAGTCCTGGTCGTCCACGGCCCGCTGCGGAAGGACCTCGATCAACCCGCCCAGGTCGTAGCCCAGGTAGCCGACTCCGTACACTCGCTGGCCGCGGATCTCGGCCAGCAGGGTTCGCAAGGACTCGAAGACATCACCCTCGTAGAACTCGGCGCACCCCTCCCGATAGAGCTCGATCTCCCGCCCTCTCGCCACCAGTACCGCGAAGGGGTCGGCACCCGCAAGGGAGAGGCCTCCTCTCCCGAGCGGATCCAGCGCGCTGTCCAGCAGGAACGGGAAAGGCTCCCGGCACCTGGCCTCGAATTCCTGCAACAACTGTCGGGTGAGCGAGGAGTCCCGCGCGCGGGTGTTCATGGCACGGCCGAGTATAGCGGCCCACCGTGCGAGCGGCTGGTGGCACCCTGGCTGCCACTACGCCAGGAGATTCTCCAGGCCGCCCCTCGCGATCGGATGGTAGTTCCCACCGAAGCGATCAAAGATCTCCCGCGCGAGGGCCGCCGTCTTTTCTCCCTTGTGCAGCGTGGCGTAGAGCGGTTTGAGGTACTTCATCCGCCCGACCGAGCCGAGGAACTCCCGGATCTTGTCGTAGGCCGGCTCGTAGCCCGAAGCGGACGCAATCAGCAACCACTGGCAGAGGATCTCGGCGTTGCCGCTGGAATTCAGTCCATAGGTCTCTTCGAGCCAGCGGCACTCCTCGCTGCTCATCGGCCTCGGGAGCTTCTGCAGGTAGATCTGCCAGGAATCGGCCGACCAGCTCCTGGTCTGCTCCAGAGCGACTCGCTTGCCTTCACTCCAGGCCGCCGCGAGGGCGTCGAGTTCTTCGAGCGCCGGGGAACTCGCGACCGGGGCATCCTCAGGCAGGCCGGTGCCATGGATCCAGCGCTTGGTATCGATCCTCTCCCGGATTCCGGGGAAGTAGCCGTGGAAGAACTCCTCGAACTCCGCGGTCGTCAGCGACGTGAACTGGAAGCGATCCATGTAGGCGAGGAGGAACTCGTCCATCGCCTTGCGACCCACAGTCTCCTCCACCAACTGCACGAAGAGACAACCCTTCTGGTAGGGCACCAGCGAATAGACCTCGTCCGGGTCCACGCCTGCAAGATCCGTTTCGAGGCGGGTGTAGGGAGAGTCCTCGCCGAACTGCTCCAGGGCCTCGTCGAGGCCGTGACGCCCGATCGCGCGGGCCATCGCCACCACCTCGCCGCCTTCGAGCGCCTCGAGGATGCGGTACTCGGCCCAGACCGTGAAGCCCTCGTTGAGCCAGAAGTCATTCATGGTCGCGTTGGTCACGAGGTTCCCGGTCCAGGAGTGCGCCAGCTCGTGCGCAAGCACGCCGACCAGGGAGCGATCGCCGGCGATCAACGTCGGCGTGAGGAAGGTCAGACGCGGGTTCTCCATGCCCCCGTAAGGGAAGGCCGGGGGCATGACGATGAAGTCGAAGCGGTCCCAGCGATAGGGGCCAAACAGGCCCTCTGCCGCAACGAGCATCTTGTCCACCTCCGCAAACTCCCAGGCCGCCTTCTCGAGCATCTCTGGCTCGGCATAGACCCGGCTTCGCGGCCCGAGATCCTGGGATTCGAGGTTGCCGACCGCGATCGCCAGCAGGTAGGACGGGATGGGTTGCGGCATCGAGAACGTGAAGGTTCCGGTCCCCTCGCCGCTTCCGGGAAGCTCCTCGCCGGGCGCAGCAGACATGACCGGCTTGAGCGGTGCGGGCACGGTGATCCTGGCATCGTAGGAGAAACGCACGCGGGCGCTGTCCTGGATCGGAACCATCGAACGCGCATGGATCGGCTGGCACTGGCTGAAGAGATAGGGATGCTTGCCACCCGCGGTGTGTTGCGGTTCGAGCCACTGCAGCGCCGAGGCGGAAGGCGAACTCTGGTAACGAATAACGATAGCCTCGCTGCCGAGTGCCCGATCGATCACGAGCCGCGAGCCCATGAAACCCGCCGCGGAATCGAGTGTCCACTCGAGGGCCTGGCCCTCGCCGGAGTGGACGCTCTCGATGACCAGGTCGCGGGTGTCGAGATGCAGCGGACCGCGGGTCTTGGCGCCAAAATGCAGCGTTGCGGTGCCCTCCAGACGATGCTCGTCGAAGTTGACGTTCAGGTCGAGTTCGAGATGCTTCACGCTCCCGTGGTCGGAGTCGGTATAGGAATGCGGATCGATCATCGGCATAGTGTGTTCCTTTATGAGTTAGATATACTTGTTGACCCGGAGAGTCCCGGCTCGTCCCAGGCATGACACCCTCGGCGTGCCAGGGGTTGCCCAAACGCAGGGACTCCTCGCAGGGCAGCGACTTCAGGCCGCTTCCCAGCGAGAAGAATCCGAGGACAGCAGGAAGCCCCGAGGAGGCCCCGCAAGGGTACGATTCCGATCTCGGGCGAAGGGTTCATCTGACCTTCCGGCTCAGAGTGACTCGGCCAGCGCATGATTGAGTTCTTCGCGAAGCTCCTCGCTTCCGAAGACCTTCCACGCTTTGCGATAACCAGCCCTCGCCGCATCGCTGCGCGCGTGGAGTGTTCCCACGAGGCAACCCACCGCAAGCAGACTGCTCTTGGGAAGCGCCTCGCCATGTTCCTGGACGAAGGACCCAAGCCAACTGCTCATGACTTCGGCATCGTTGACGGCCCCGAGAACATCCTGGAGCTTCTTGCAACCGAGAACGTAGTCGTTCAGATCCTCCCCGTAGAGGTCGGCGAAGTCCTCCATCGCATAGCGCATCTTCTTCATCGCGATACGCAGACGATGCAGGCGCTCGGGGGGCGAAGAGCGCTTGATGCGGCTGCCCCTTCGATACACCCTTCGTGCCGCAGAGAGGATCAGACCCGGTGCGATATGACCCGTCATGATGCCCAGGGGGCTCGTCTCGCTCGGCCCTTCCTCGAGAAATGCCTGGAAGTCCTCGAAGGCGCGCAAACGCCTCGGCGCCTGCATCCAGCGCAGGATTCGGCGCTGTTCCCCACTTCGGTAGCCGATAATCAACTCCTCGAAGGGGTTGAGATCCGCAACCATTCTGGCGGGCATCTCCTGGCGCAGTTCCGGCAGGGCCTCGATGAACACATCGAGATCCCTGGCGTGACCGAGGACCTGCCCTGTCTCGCGCATCAGCGCAGCCGGAAGCTCAAGCCGCCCCGGGGGGAACGCTCCCGCAAGAAGGCGGAAAGACGCCCGCAGTCGCCGCGAGGAAACCCGCATGTCATGCAGCGCCTCGATGTCCTCGGCCAGTCTCGTGCCCGGCTCGTTGAGCTGAAGGCGGCGAAAGTGCTTGCGGAAGATCTCGTAGGCAGCCTCGGCGAACGGCATGCTCCGCGTCAGCCGGAAGCTCCGGCGAGCCTTCCGCGGCGTGATCTCGGCCACATCGAGCGCTCGCTGCAACTTGCTCTTCGTCGAGACCTCCAGGCCAAATTCGGGCCGCAGCGCGTCCGCCAGCGGCAGCCACGGCTTGCGGCTGCCTTCGAGGGACTCGATCTCTATCTCATCGAAGACGCCCGGAGACGCTCGTCCGGCGTGAGTCTGGACGCGATCGACGACCATCTCAGCCACGGCGCCACTCTCCGCATGGCGCAAGAGAAAGCGTCTCCGCAGGTTCTCGATCCGGGCCAACTCCCTGAGGCCACGCGCGTAGGTATGGGGCTCGACCTCACGGCGAATCCCTCCGGGCAATGCCCTTGCCGCCCGAGGGAGCCCTGCACGACTCCAGGTTTCCTCGAGTTCCTGCCGCTGATGAATCGCGCCCTTCCGACGTCCTTTCGCCTTGTAGTTGATCTCACGCGCGTCACCCTTGTCTCGAACGCGGAGGCCGCCGCCGATTCGGCACAGATCCATCCGCGCCGTGTCCAGGTAGGTGTCGACCTGCCGGCCCTCCCCTCCGGGCTCGACCTCGACACCATGATCACGAATGGCCTGGACCAGGCGATCCAGGTCGAGGGCCTGGCTGGTGAGCAGCTTGATCTCCCATTCCATCGTCAAGGTGGATCCCTTCTTCGCCCGTTAGCGCTATGCACCATATCATCTGCAGATGAACCTGCTAGCTCACCTGCTCCTCGCCAGTCAGCATGAACTCTCCCTTCGCGGAACGCTGATGGGCGATTTCGTGAAGGGCGAACTGGGCGGCCGTTTCGACCAGCAGATCCGCGAGGCGATCACCCTTCACCGCCGGATCGACGGCTTCAGCGACGCTCACGAGGCCTTCTCCCGCAGCCGGCGCCGCATCGACCCGAGCCGGCGCCGCTATGGGGGCGTTTTCATTGACATCTTCTACGATCACTTCCTCTCCAGGCACTTCGAGGACTACGCCGGCGAGAAGCGTGAACCCTTCATCGCCCGCGTCTACGACACGCTGCGAGGCGAAGGCGGCGTGCTTCCGGGCCGTATGGGGCAGCTCTTCGATTTCATGATCGAGACCGACCTGCTGGGCTCTTACAACGAGCTGGAGGGCATCGACGACGCCCTGCGCCGTATGTCAAAGCGGGCCAGCCGCCCTGAAGCTTTTCGGCATGCTGCCAGCGATCTGACAACTCACTATGCCGCATTCGAGAAGGATTTCCGGGACTTCTACCCGGAGCTCGAGCGCTTCGTCGCCGGCCACATGGCGACCGCCAGGGCCGCGGCGAAGGGCAGCACACGCTCGAGTACGGGCCCCCAGGTCGAGCCTCCGACCAGGTAGCGCGATCCGAGCGCCCCGAGGACAACCAGGAGCAGCCCCGTCACCATCGCGAGCAGCGTCTGTCTGGGGGGAACAGGACCCCGAAAAACCGTCACCAGGAGGAGCGGCCCGAAGACCGCGCCAAGGGCCGACCACGCCACGAGGACCGGAGAGAAGATCTGCTTCGGACCAAAGAGCGCCGCCAACACGGCGAACACAGACAGCGCCAGCACGACGACGCGGGACCAGCGCAGGGTCGCTCGCGAGTCGTCGCCGGCCACCCCCAGGTCCTGGGTCAGCGCGGACGCCGCGACGAGCAGCTGACTGTCGGCAGTCGACATGATTGCGGAGAGCACGGCCGCGACCATCACTCCGGCGACCACCGGCGGGAAGAGCGTGTCCGCCGCGGCGAGGAACACGACCTCCCGGTCCGCCAGCGCGGGCAGAAGGAGGCGGCCACAAAGCCCCAGGAGAATCATCCCCGCGTAGACCATGGCGGCCCAGGCGAGAGCGACCGCGCGCGCGACGCGAATCTCATGGGCACCTCGGCGCAGCGCCATGAAGCGATTGACCACGTGGGGCTGACCCGGATAACCCAGCCCGATTCCCATCAGGCCCAGCACGAAGCCGACTCCAGAGACGAAGCCAAAGTTCTGGAATGGATTCGCAAAGCCCTCCACGGGCACTGCCGATAGCCCACCGAACAGCTCGCCAAAACCACCGACGGCCGCCAGCGCAGCGACCGGCAAGACCAGCGAGGTCGCGGCCATGATCAATCCCTGCAGTGTGTCCGTCACACTGACGGCCCAGAATCCCCCAATCAAGGTGTAGGCGACGACGATCGCGCTGCCCACCAGGACCGCCACGATGGGATCCATCTCGAAGACCTCGGCAAAGGTCTTCCCTGCCCCCTGGAACTGCGAGGCGACGTAGAGGGTGAGGAAGAGGAGAACGACGCCGGATCCGACAGCCATGACTGCCGCACGGTGGGGCGTGCCTCGCGGACCCGCGAGCACTTCGGTCACGGTGATGGCCCCGCGCCGTCCCGCCAGCAGCTGGAGCCGTGGTGCCAGCAGGTACCAGTTGATGACGAAGCCTCCCACGCACGCCGGGAAGAGCCAGATCGCGGAGACGCCGGAAGCCCACGCAAAACCCGAGACCCCGAGCAACGTCCAGGCCGAGGAGGAACTCGCGGACGCGCTCAGCGCGGCGACCCACGGCCCGAGACCCCGCCCGCCGAGATAATAGTCTTCCGCACTCCGCGTCCTGCGGGCAGCCCAGAACCCGATCGCCACCAAGACGAGCTTGTAGACGATGAGAGTCGCGAGAATCGCTGTGTTGCGCGTCATGGTCGGCTCTACCCTCAGGTTGGCAAAACGAGGCTACCAGACCCTGCACATTTGAACAGCGCTCATCGGCACATCAGTCTCCCTGGCCGATCTCGCGCTGACTGCAAGCCGCTCCACTGGGGAAGAGGCCACGCTTTGGGGTCTCGACGCTGTTGCAGCCGACGACCTTCGTGAATCCCCTACCGTCTGGTAGAGAAGAGGCCGCGGCGGATCAGGCTCGTTTGCCAGCCGTGCTGGGGGGAGGACGCGAGCCAGATCCGATCTTGCGCCGGTCCACACAAGCAGCAGGAAAGTTTTTCGGGTCCTCGGCAGAATCTGTGGGTGGAAATGCGTCCATTTCCAGATTATCCGCCGTTCCTGTGGGTCCCGGCAGGCGGACAGCAGGTGCTGTCGACCATGTGTGACTGGCGGCGTGAGGGGGCTTCGGCTCAGGATCCAGCACAGGGAAGGGCAAGCGGGAGTGCGCGGGGTCCCGAGGCCGCCGCGCTGTCT
>JANTFM010000009.1 GCA_024763475.1 Acidobacteriota bacterium
GAGTCCTGCCGCGCGGACCAGAAATTGCGGCCTACGTCGAACAACTATCATCAATTTAGGACAATTTTGATCAATTGGGGACAACGCAGAGTCCTGCAGGTGCGCCGGTTCGGGCAAGACCGCCCGCCTAGACGGTCAAGGCTCTCAGGGGTTGCCTGCCTAGCCACGTGCGTCGCGGGAGAAGCTAGGGAGCCTGGGTTGAGGTCTTCCAGTCCCGGGGTTCCCGTGCCTGCTTCCCCGTGAGCCATCATCAACCTGGGACATTGCTGAGTCCCGCCGCACCGACCGGAAACCGTGGTTCATCTTGCTGAGCCATCATCAACCTGGGACATCGCTAGCCACCATCAACCTGGGACATAGTCACCATCAACCTGGGACATCGCTGAGTCCTGCCGCGCGGACCAGAAATCGCGGCCTATTTCGAACAATTTCCATCAATTTAGGACAATTTTGATCCATTGGGGACAACGCAGAGTCCTGCAGGTGCGCCGGTTCGGGCAAGACTGCCCGCCTAGACGGTCACGGCTCTCAGGGGTTGCCTGCCGGGCCACCTGCGTCGCGGGAGAAGCTCGGGAGCCTGGGTTGAGGACTTCAAGTCCCGGGGTTCCCGTGCCTGCTTCCCCGCGCTGTGGCACAATCACCCGCCCAATGTTCAAGCAATTTCTCGGCGACACCCTCGATCTCATTCTCTCGCTTGGCGTGCGGCTGGGCCTGCTCCGCGGCAGCGTGGAGTGGAACAAGTTGCGCCTCAAGCAGCGCTTCGAGCAGCGCGGTCGGGACGCCGAGAACACGCGGCGCAGCGTGGCCTCCGCCTATCGCATGTGCCGGCAGTGCCGGACCCTGGTCCCGGTCAAGGAGCGTCGTTGCCCGTCCTGCGGGGCGGAGATGGGTGGGATTCCCCGGGGCGGCGCCCCACGGGCGATCCGGCTCTTTGCTCCGTCGATGGGCTCCGTCTCCGCCATCCTCCTGGGGGTCATGGCGGCCGCCTACCTGGCCGGTGCGCTCCTTTCTCCGGCGAAAGACTCGATGCTCGCACCCTCCGGCGAGATGCTCTGGCGCCTTGGGGCCATGGTGCCCGAGCGCTTGCTTCTTGGTGGACAGTGGTGGCGGGTGATCAACCCGATCTTCCTGCACGGCGGGCTGATGCACATCGGCTTCAACTGCTACGTGCTAGCCAACATCGGGCCGTTGATCGAGGCCGTGGTGGGAAAGCGTAAGTACCTTGTCCTCTTCATTTTCACTGGAGTGAGTTCCTTCGTCTTCTCTGCCTTGGGGGCACTCTTGTTCACGCCCCACTGGAGTGTTGGTGCCTCGGGCAGCATCTTCGGACTCCTCGGCTTCGGTATGGTGGCGGGTTTCCGCCGCGGAAGCGGTGTCCTCCGCCGGGCGGCACCGAACTTCCTGGTGTGGACCTTGATCAACTTCGTCATCGGATTCAGCGTGTCGATGGTCGACAATGGAGCCCATCTCGGGGGGTTCTTGGCCGGGGCTCTGGCCGGATTGATCTTCCAGGACTCCTCTATCCGATCGGCGCTGGCGGATCGGGCCTGGACCGTACTGGCCGTTCTTGCCGCTCTCTTGCCTGTCGCCGGGTTCCTGGCGGCGCTTGTTCTGACCTGATCGCCGACGGCTAGCTCGCGCAGATAATCAAAAAAAATCCTACGCTCCGCCGCCGGCCCACCTTGACCCAAAAAGGAACAAGCGCTTACCGAAGTGTAGGCGCTATCCCCTCTTGGCGGCCTGGAGGAGCTCGGCTCGGTGAGAAGAGTCCGAAAGTGAGTTGTTGGTTGCTCCCCTGGAGGTCGACTGCGACTCACGCGAACGCGTTGAGGACTTGCTCCCGGCGTCTCGGGATCCATATTGAGCGGGGGGCACTAGAGACCCAGAGGAGACGCGGAAGTGCGAGTTCTATCGACACTGATGGTAATAGGCATCCTGATTCTCGCTGGCCCGGGTGTGTTGAGTGCGACGGGTCCCGGCGAAGACAACAAACCGCTCTTCGACACCTCGATGTACCGGCCGCAGATCGTGTTTCACGAGTTCCAGTCGGTCGTCTCCGGAGAGTACGTGACGATCACGGGCATCGTGTTCTCTCGTTCTCCGGTGGATCGCGTGACTGTCGGTGACCGAAACGCGATGATCCGGCCGGCGGAGCCAAAGGACCTGATCCAGCTCGAGCAGGTTCCCGCAGGGGCAAGCGATGCGCCGTTCCGGACCTACTTCGAGGTCCCGGACGCTGGTTTGGCGAGGATGGGTGCCAACGATCTCGACGTGAAATCGATCTCGTCCGACGGCAGAGTTTCGGATCTTCATCGCATCACCGTGATCAAGACCTCCGTCCAGCCGCAGGCGAATTGACTCATCGACGGCCGTTCCGGCGATTCCCGCGGGCCGGCCTGGGAAGTGCACAACAAGAGAAGGGAGGGGTGACGCCATGAGCGGAACCTACAAGCAGGCCGGTACGGCCCGGACAGTCTTCATCCTTGCGGTGAGTCTCAGCGCGATCGCGCTGCTCGGGATCTCGTTCCTCCGCGGGGAGAACATGATCGAGATGCTCGCTCGCACGCTGACGCAATTCGTCGTGCCGGTCAACGCGGCCATCATGTTCGGCTTCACGGTGATCGTGGCGCTGACGATCGGCGTCTTCATGCATTACTACCTCTTCGAGCTGCGCGATCGCTTCATGTACGATCCGGAGCGCGCTCGCTTGATTGCCAAGCAGCTCCATGCTCCCGGCAAGAGCGCCGAGGAACGCATGGCCGATGTCAAGCGTGTCCTCGACGAGGACGAGACCCTCTTCTCGCAGATCTTCCGCCGTTTCCTGAACGAAAACGGCTTCTCCGCACCGCGCCCCGGCAAAGTGTGGCAAGCCCTCCAGGACGAGGAGTTTGATCGGGTCAAGCGCAACATGATGTATCTCTCGTTGGCTTCGGTCATCTCACCCGCCATCGGCTTCCTGGGAACTGCCGTCGGCATGGTCGCGGCGTTCTACGAGATCTCCATCCAGGACACCGTCACGCCGGCGGACCTTGCGACGTCGATCCAGATCGCGCTGATCACGACCGTCGTGGGATTGACGATCAAGACGATCGCGATGCTCCTCAAGACAGCCGTCATTCACTCGATCGGCCGGCGCGAAGATCAGCTCACCTTGGCCTATCAGCGCCTGTTCGAGAGGTGATCGATGAGAGGTATGGGCAAGTACAGCTTCGACCTCGAAGACAGCTTTGAAGGCGCTGTCGACGTCGTCTTCCTGTTGATCATCTTTTTCCTGGTGGCATCGAGCTTCGACAAGACGGTTCGAGAGAAGCTCGCCCTGCCGCCCCGCGACCCGGACAAGGCGGTCGCAACGAGCCCCCAGACCAGGGATCGTCTCGACATCACGGTCTACCCGGACTCACGCATCGCACTCGACCACAAGGAGATCGCGATCGACGATCCGAACTCCGTCGAGGCCTACCGTTTGATTGGTGACGCGATCGAGGAATGGGCCGCAAAGAAGATGCCCCAGATGCCCATGGAAAAGGCACTCGACGAGATGGATGTCTTCGTCACGACAGACAAGGAGTCTTATGCCGGGGCCACCCTGAACGTGATCATGGCCTGCCTTGACCGGGGGGTGACTCCACAGGTCATCTTCGAAGAAGCGAGAGTGGCGTCTCGATGAACCGGCGCGCCGAGCGATCGCGCGAGCGACTCTACCGCTATCTCAGCATCAACCTGGCGCTGGCGACAGCGTTGATGCTGATACCTGCGGACTGGATCAAACTGACTCGCGAGCCAGAAAAGCCTCGCGAGCCCCAGGCCCGCCCGGTCGAGATTGTCAGGGTTCCACCAGAGACGCTGCCGCCGCCGCCGCCCCTCCCGCCAAAGCCCAAACCGAAGCCAAAGCCGAAGCCGAAGCCTGAGCCTGAGCCCGAGCCGCCCAGGGTGGAGCAGATCGTCAAGCTCGAGCCGGTCATGGACGAGCCCGAGATCGAGATTCCGCAGGAGAAGGAGCGGGTCGAGAAGAAGATGGACCTGGCAACCCGCGTTACCCAGATTTTCAAGCGCAACACGCAGGTGCCCGAGGTCGATCTCCCGCAGGAGCGGCAGCACGAGAAGCAGAAGACCTCCATGGTCGTCGATACGCGCCCCATGGAGCTGGATCGACAGCAGGATCAGCTCGAGGTGACGGTTCCCCAGCATGTTCCGAGGCAGGAGCAGGCGACGGAGATCCAGGTCGCGGCCGCGACGAACCAGTCCTTCCATGACGCGGACGCACCCGAGGTCGAGGTGGTCACTCCGCGTCCGGCGGCACGGCAGGCCGATCGCCCCAGCTTGCAGCCGGTTTCGCAGCAGCTGCGCACGGGAGTTGCCGTTCGCCAGGCGCTGAACGCCCCGTCGGTAGATATCCCGCGGGGCAACACCGCTCGCGAGAACAACACGGCGGCGGTTGCCGTCTCCGGTGCGGTTACAGGGACACGGGTTGTCTATGATCAGAATCCCGGCGCTGCCCGCGAGGTGGCCGTCGCGAGTCCCCGGAAATCGAATCGAGGTGGCGCGGCCCCAGCCCTCGCGGCGACCCATGGAGGCAGCGCCGGACTCAAGTATTCCTCCGCCCCGACCGATGTGGGTGTTGGAGGAAATGCCGCTTCCCGGAGTTCGGGAGGCGGTCATTCCAAGCTCGATGGTGTGCGTGCCGCCCTGGCAAGCAAGTATGGCGTGCCGCTGGTATCGCTCAACGCGATGGGACAGCGCTCCACCGAGGCGGCCCGATGGAACATCCTCCTGCCCCAGATCGCGGAGCTGCTTCGTGGCGGCCGGGGCAAGGGGAACTGGAACGGAGGTTCTGGAAGCAACGTGATTTCGGTCAGGCGCGATGGGCAGAATTTCATCATCCGATACCGGGATGGAGTGATGCATGTGCTGGTGCCGACAGAGGATGGTCTCGCCACGTTCTTTGTGGGAAGAGCGAAGGGAGCCCGAGAGGTTACGTCCAAGGTGCAGGAAGCTGAGCAGGCGATTCCTGCCCTGAACAAGTACATCCGAGGTGCATCGTGATTGACCCTGCCCGTATGAAGAAACGCCATGTGCTCATCTTGGTGCTGGTGCTCATCGCCCTTGTGGTTGGGGTGTTGCCCGTGCTAGCCCAGGAGAGCGTGATCGAAGGTCTCGAAGGAGTCCGCAGCGCTGCGGTCTCCGCCTACAACGATCGGAACTGGCAATCCGCGGCGGAGTCCGCGGACAGTTACGTCGCGTCACTGGAAGGCGCCGGTCTGCCCCTCGCAGGAGCGGACTTCGCGTTGGTCTCGTTCATCGGGGGCCATGCCCGCTACGAGCTCTGGAAGGCCGATCCAGACAACTTCAAGTACGACTATGAGAAGGACGTTCTGGGAGCGATGGAAGACAGCCTGCATATCCTGCAGGACGACCCCTTCTTCAAGCACAACGTCATTGGTACGGCGTACTTCGAGAAGCTCAAGCAGGGTCACTTCCAGGACATCGCTCTCGAGAACGCCGCGAACTGGCACATGTTCAAGGCCTTGCTTTCCCGGGCCGAGGAGCTGGACGGCAAGGACCCTGCGGGCAAGGAGTACGAGTCCTTGGCCAAGTATGTGCTGCTCTATATCAACCGGGCGTTTGAGATGGCACGGCACTCCCAGGTACCGGATATCTACCTGGTGCGTGTGAGAGAGGCCGCGCGTCTGGGCTTCGGGACAAAGTACGATGATCGCTTCGCCCAGCTCTACAGTGTGGTCGGATTCGACAACGGCAACGTCCGTGCGGGCGTACTCTGGCAGATCGGCCTCGACCTGATGAACGGCACCGAGCCAGATACGGATGAAGTCCTGAGCACCTTCGACGAGGCGGCCCTGGCCGCTCATGGGCGCCTGCAACGCGCCGAGATCTATCGGCAGATGGCGGACTACGCCAGCCGACAGGACGGCCATACCTACAAGCTCAAGGCGGTCGAGTACGGGCGACTCGCTTTCAAGCTCGATCCGTCCAACGAGGAGATCCAGATGCAATACGGCACCAGCCTGCATGTGGTGTCCTATGCTCACTACAACTCGGGTCGCTTCAAGGACGCGCTCAAAGTGGCGCGTGAGGCGACGAGTTTCGAATGGAACGGCGATGAGGTCGCGTACTTCGATCTGAGCCGGGCTCAGGCGAACTTCGGCGACAAGATCAACGCTCTCGTGCATGCGGAAAAGGCGTTCGACAAGGCCCGGCGTAAGTACGATGGGCCGGAAGTGCAGCCCTTCCGCCAGAACTACGCCAACATCCTGCGTCAGTTCGGCCTGGGTGTGAAGGCCAAGGACGTCGAAGTCACGGCTGAAGGGAGCTGAGACATGAGCAGATGGAATAAGCGAATCTCTCTGGGACTGATCCTCCTGCTCGCGCTGGGCCTCACCGCGTCACTGGCCTTCGCGACGGAAGAGTCGGAGCAGGAAATCAGCCGCATGAAGGACCTCTACCGAGCGATCACCTCCTACCACACGCTCCTGCAGGGCAAGAACGTGGGCAAGGAAATGGTCGACTCTGCCCTGTATGACGTCGAGCACTACGTCGAGGAACTCGACAGCCGCTACGCGACAGACCAGCTCTTCTTCAAGGACCCCCGGGTCATGGAAGAACTCACGGAAGTCGTGGCGAAGGCGCATTTCCAGGTGGCGCTGCTCCACGCCCGCGGTGTGGACCTCGAGACCTCGATCCTTCAGTACGAGAAGGTCGTCGATCTCCTGGGCTACGATCCGGCCGATTGGAGCGAGGATATCGAGCGCAGCGCGAAGCGCGGGCTCCTGCCCGGCGCCACCGAGATCGTCTACCAGGTGACGACGCCGCGACAGGCCGTTGAGGACCTCAAACACTTCTGGTCCGCTGGGGTCGTCACGCGGGTCGAAGTCGATGAGTACAACTCCGGGCAGATCAACGGTCTCACCCTGGAGCGGGTCGGCGGCCGCAACGACGCCTTCTCGCAGGCGGCCTTCGAGATGGCCGAACAGCGCTTCGGCGAGCGTTTGCGCAAGGGCTACGAGTCATTCCGCGTCGTCCTGCCCCCGGGACGCTACCGCGTGATCTCCTCCGACGTGGGTATCAAACCGATGGAGTTCCATCTTCTGCAGGGCGGCATTCCCGATCCCGTGGTGCTCAACCCAAACTCCTTCTCCTTCAGCCTCACCAACGATGACCCTGCCTGCCAGCCGGAGTTCTACCTCAACGGACTGCCGGTGAAGAATCTGGTGGACCTGCCCTTCGGCACCTACCGGATCAAGACGCCGCAGGGCTGCAAGCGCCGCCTGCCGGACAAGATCGCCGTGACCCAGAAAAACGAGGTCACCCTGCGCACCGAGCCTGAGCGCATGGACCTCGTCCGGGAAGGTCAGCCGATCTTCCTCTTCATCACAACTCCTGCGGACAGCACCTACAACTTGAGATTCTGACATCCTGGACCTGCTGTCCACTTGGCGGGGCACCCCTTGAGGTGCCCCGTTTCTTATCGCCGGGCAGGTTTCGGCGCGGGCGTCAGATGGTGCCGTTTTCGATCTGAACATGGTAAGTTCTCGCGTCGATCGGGTTGGCCGACCGCCACGACAACGAGGACATTACGATGGATTTTGACCGGGTTCGTGTTGCCGAGGAGCGCGCGCTCCTAGAGCACCTCTCCGAGATCTTCAACGCAGAGGTCGTCGGCTCCTTTCTTGCGCGCCACCAGGAGCAACACAAGGACAAGCGGCTGACCTTCAGCCTGCGGGAGAACCTCCTGCCCATCACCGAGTCGTTTGCACCGTCGCTCCATGTTGCTGCGCACGAGTGCATCACAGCGCTGGGCTACTCGGGCAAGGCGATCGAGTTCTTCATCTCGAATGCCAAGGAGATCAACGCGGCTTCGATTTACACTGCGGATCACGTGGCTACTCACCACATCATCCTCAACGCGGGCCTGATCGACGCGCTCACCGAGGCGGAGCTGCGCTTCGTCATTGGCCACGAGATCGGCCACCTGATCTACAAGCATTCCTTCCTGCGCAGCATCGTCAGCCTGGTCTATCCCGAGTTCGAGCAGATGCCGCCGTATCCCGCCATCCGTTTCGTGGAGTGGAGCAAGCTGTGCGAGATGAGCGCCGATCGTATCGGGCTGCTTGCGGCGGGTGAGTTCCGCATCGCCGCCAGCGCCATGCTCAAGATCTCGTCCGGCCTGGGCCTCGATCACTTCGGCGACTCGATCGACTCCTATCTGGTGCTCGTCGAGGACATCCTGGAGCTCCTCAAGGAGGATAGTTCCGCCAGTACCCAGACCCACCCCGGCAACCCACTTCGCATCAAGGCCCTCCACGACTTCGATCGTTCCGCACTCCGTGCGGCGATCGGGTCGGGCGACCGGGGTGACGCCTCCGGCTTGCCCGACGACCAGGAGCTTCAAGAGCGGGTCAGCCAGCTGACCCAGCTGATGAAGAGGACTCCGGGAAGCGCGGAGGAACAGGCATCGACAGACTTTCTGGCGGCTGCGGGATTCACTCTCCTCAGTTCAGACAAGGAGATTTCCGAATCGGAGCTCAGCTACCTGGGCAATACCCTTGCGGCTCATTTCCATGCACCCCGGGAGCTGCTCCAGAGCCTCGTGGAGAGTGGCAAGCTTCCCGAGGTCCTGCAGAAGAGCAGCGAGTTCATCGCGACAAGCGCGCCCCATCTCCGCCATAGTCTGATGCAGCGCCTCTTCCCGGTCACGACGCGCGACGGCCGCTTCCGCGCCGAGGAAGCCGAGGCCTTCATGAAGATCGGTACCGAACTGCTGCACCTTCCGGAGCGGGATTTGGTCGCGATGGTGTTGGTGGGCCTGAGGCAGACCTTCAGCCCGGCGAGCTAGTTTTTGTTGAACAAATAGGTCCTCAGCAGAATCTGTGGGTGCCTTCCGGCGCTGGTAGCTTGCCCAAATGTTGCACCGTGGAGCGAAGAATGTTGCCCCTCGCCGATTCGGAGGACTCATGCTGCTACGCGTCATGTATCGAACAAATACTCGAGAGTCTTCTTCAGCAGTGACTGGGGGGTGAGGGGGCTTCGGCTCGGGATCCAGCCCGGCGGCCGTTTGGGTCCGCTGGGGGCGGCAGGCAAGCCGCGCGACACGCCGTGATCCGTAGCTGCTTCGCGTCCACAGGGTAAAGACCATGAACGCGCCATGCGGGAATCGCTCTCCAATAAGCACTCGGGTGTGCTCTCCAAGAATGGATCCATCTTTCCTCTCTGAAGAGGAATGGAGTGCCTAGGCGCTTTCATACGAGGGAAGCAGGTGTCGATGGTCTGGGCGACGAAGGTTCGGCGATAGCCGTTCTTGATCTGACGGGGTGAAGGTGAGGCACATCGTGACGAAGGTCGAGGTGGGTTGTGGACGGTTCGGTGCGGTTCGTTTCGGATCGCCGATTGTGACGTCTCACCATCTTTGATCCCCCGGGTTCTCGCGAAGATTGACCCCGGACCCCGAGACCTATTCTCCTTTTTCAGGATCCTGGCCCGTTTGCCAAGCGCAATCACCCGGTTCAAGCTGATTCGGTAGCGGTGGAGCTGGGCGTTCTTGCGCGAACCCTAAGGGCAGGTGGTCCCGATCTGCTGGGTCTTGTCGCAGGCGCCGATACCGCTCGCTTCGGGACGCTCGTTGTGGGTTCCTGCTCTCGAGTCCTTTCCGTAGGAGCCCTCGAAGTCGTCGTTCTGGCCGGCAATGACGAAATAGAACAGGGTGCCGGGATCTGGAGTCCCCGGGTCGAAGCTCGCGCGGCCGGTCGTGCCGAGTCCGCAGAAGGCATCGGTCCACGCGAGCTCGTCCATGATGGGAGAACGGCCCTGGTAGACCACGTGATCGAGCGCGCCACAGGCGGGCACCCAGTCGAGGACGAGGCCGCTGCCGGTGGTTGCGCGAATGCAGGTCATGAGGTCTTGCGCGGCACTCGCCTCCATCGGGGCCGGGGGGAGGCCGCTCGCGCAGGTGCCGGGGATCCAGGCATTCGTCACGGTGAGGTCGTCAACCCACCATCCGTCATTCGTTGCACCGCCGTCCGTAGACAGGCGGAAGCGGAAGCGGATCTCCTGGTCGTTGTAGGCCGCGAGGGAGCCCGTGAAGGGGCTCGAGCCATACTCTGGCGCGGAGTTGCCGAGGGAGAAGACGGTGTTTGTCCCGCCCGTCGGGAAGCCGCACGCGTTGCCGGAATGCGCGAGTCCTTCGGGGTAGTCGACCGTATCCAGGTAAAACCACTCATCGAAGTCCGGCCCGGTGCTGACTTCGACGCGTCCGGCGTCGTAGTCCGTCTCGATGTCGTACTTGCTGTGGAAAGAGAGGACGGCGTCCTGGTCGAGGCGGATCGCTGCGCTGGTGAGGGAGGTGCAGCTATCGTTGGCATAGTGACCGGTGGCATAGACCCGCGGTCCCGCATGGCCTCCCGTTTCAAGGATCGACCAGGGGTCCTCTCCCGTGAGCGTGGCCTCTCCGTTGTCCCCGGCGTCGTCCGCGAAGGTCCCGAGTTCGTCTGGGCCCGTTGGCGTCCCGGAGGCGGTCTTCTGGTTGCCGTCCGTGGCCCCGCTGATCGAATCGGTGGAACGGACCAGGTAGTGGTAGGAGCTTCCGCTCGCGAGGGCGTCATGATCGGTCCAGGAGCCGCCCGTGACACCCGCAGTGATCAGGTTTTCCGGGATCGCGTCGACTGGCAGCGTCGTGCTCCGATAGAGTTCATAGGTGACGAGGCCGCCGCACCAGGGATGGGCCTCCGGCCAGCTGAGATCGAGGGTGCAGCTCTCTGCTCCCGCGTTGCTCACCGATGAGATTCCGGAGAACTCCGGTGCCTCGTGACAGTCACCGGTGGTCGTCGCGACGACCTCGTTCGAGTCGTGTCCTGTGCAGTTCTTGAAGGAGCGGACGACGTAGAAGTAGTTCACGCCGCCGGAGACGCCCGTGTCGAGGAACTCCGTCTCGCTTCCCAGCACGGAGCCGATCTTCGTGTACGCAGCGCCGGAGTGCTTGGAGCGATAGATCCAGAACTCGTCGATATCGGGAGCAGGAGAGGACCAGCTCAGATGGATCGCGTTGTCGCCTGCGGGCTCGGCAGCGAGGTCGTCCGGAGAGAGGGGGTAGCTGAGCTGCAGGTCGATCTCAACCGGCCCGTCTGCGACGTTCACTTCCCGCGTCTCGGAGCAATAGCCTGGCAGCGACCAGGTGAGGTGGTAGCTGTGATTCGCCTGGGCGAGCCAGTGATAGAGTCCACGGGAATCTGCGTGTCGTGGAAACTCTCCGTGGGTGTAGACCACCTCGTCGGCGGCGATCTCCGCCTCGAGGGGATCTCCGGTGTAAGCGTCGCTCACCTTGCCGCGGATCTGGGGCGCATGGAGCGTCTTGTCGAGGAAGAAGCGCCACGCGTTTCGCTGCCGCTCCACGGTGACGTCACGCCAGCTGTCGTAGTCCGGCTGGAAGCCGCTGGAGTTGGCTTCGATGACGAAGGCGTTCGTGCCGTACTGAGCATACTGGGTGTCGAGGCTGCCCCCGTCCGCCTCGTAGATCGTGGACCAGATCGGGCCGACCCGGTACTGGCCGGTCATGCCCTGGTCGTTCTCGAGTTGGGCGTTCAGTTCCTGGGCGATTCCTTCGAGCAGGTCCATCTCATCAGGATCGGAGCAGCCGTAGGAGTACATGATGTACTCGCCATAGGTGTGGTAGGTGAGGGCGAAGAGGGCGCGCGCCATCTCGTTCGCATCGAGCATCCCCTGGGTTTCCGGCTCGGAGGCGGGTGCAGAGCCCCGGTTGGTATCGGAAGTGCAGCTGCCGGAGGAGCCGTTGCAGCCGTTCCAGAGGAAAGGGTAGTTCCGGTTGGGATCGACGGCGCAGGCCGGGTGGCGGTTCCGCCGCCAGTAGGAGTCGTTGGTGAAGACGAACATCGACCCGTCGGGGTTCTCGCAGGGGACGATGTAGATGTTGACGTTGTCGACCCACTCCTGGACCGAAGTGTCCGTCTCGTAGCGCGTGAGCAGGTACTCGATCATGTCCCGGGCGATCTCGGGAGTCATGACCTCTCGAGCATGGTGCTGGGCATCGAAGATGAAGGTCACGCGGTCGTTGGCTTGCGCCACGTTCTTCGTGATCTTCAGCAGGTACTGGTGATGCCCTTCCCACATCTCGCCCGGGGGTGTGAGCGTGATCTTCTGTATCAGGTCGGGATAGGTTGCAACCATCTGATCGACGAAGGCCTCGAGCTCGACCGGGTCGGTGTACTGGGAGAGCGCGAGGGCCGTCCCGCCATCGCTGTTGCGGCCCCTCACGGTGTAGACGAGTCCTTGCGCGTCGATGCGGGCGAGTTCTTCGCTCGTGACGATCAGGCCTATCGCCCCCGTTACGGAATTCTCTCCCGCGAGATCAAAGTGACCCGCGAGGAGCCACTCGAGTTGCGCCTGGCCCACCGGCTCCACCTCGATGAAGGTCCGCTCCACGGGGGGAGATCCCGCGAGACTGAGCGGGGTGGCGAGGAGCGCGCAGCAAAGCAGCAGGATGAACAGGACGGGACGAATGACGCGGGACATGGGTCGGCCTCCGATAGGAGCGGCTGCCGTGGGATGAGGGGGGACGGCGGGCACGCTTCAGGAAGTATACGCCGAGCGCGTCGCGCCAAGGCCGATGATTCCGGGTGAAGGGGCCGGGATCACTCCCACTCGATCGTACCCGGCGGCTTCGAGGTCAGGTCGTAGGCCAGTCCGGAGATGCCGGGGAGCGCGAGGATCGCGTCGCGGAGCTGGTGGAGCAGCTCTGCCGGGAGCCGGGCGGCGGTGGCGGTCATCGCGCGCTCGGAGTGGATCGGGCGGAGGATACAGAGTTCCTTGCCGTGGCCGTCGATCTCGAGGGGGACGAGCACGGTGGGGCACTGCCAGATCTCGTCGTAGAGGCCGTGGCGGCGCAGGCCGTCCATCATCAGCGCGTCGCACTCGCGCAGCAGGTCGAGGCGGGCGCGGGTCGTGGTGGCGGCCAAGGGGCGGAAGCTCGTCGGCGCGCCCGGCGCGAGATTCCACAGGCAGCGGTTGATGCCGGCCACGGTCTTGTAGATCGACCCGGCGGCCTCGAAGAGTTCATCCCAGTCGCGCTGCCCGCTGAGGAGCACCGGGTGCTCGTAGGAGCGCAGGTCCGCCTTGACGCCGACCGACTTGATCGGGAGCGGCACGCCGGAGAGGCCATGGGTCTCCGCATGTTGGGCGACCTCGGGTGCGATCGCCTCGAGAGCGGCCGCGTCCTCCACCCTGCCGTCCGCGCAGAGCAGGCGCACGCCGAGGCCCGGGCCGGGGAAGGGGTGGCGCCAGAGCAGCTTGTGGGAAATGCCGAGGCGTTCGCCGAGTTCGCGGACCTCCACCTTGTAGAGTTCCGAGAGGGGCTCGATGACCTTGCCTTGCTGGATCAGTTTCTCAATGATCGGCACGCGATTGTGGTGGGTCTTGATCGTGTCAGCCCGTTTGGTGCCGCCCGTCTCGATCGTGTCCGGGTAGATCGTGCCCTGCCCCAGCATGTCGCGTTCGATCCCCAGGGCTCGGGCTTCCCGCTCAAAGACCTCGACGAAGGTCGTGCCGATCGCGTGACGCTTGGCCTCCGGCTCGACGAGGCCGCTGAGCGCGGAGAGAAAGTCCTCGCTCGCGTCAACGAAGTGGAAGCGGGAGTCGAGGCCGAGTTCCCTGAACATCTCGACGACCTGCTGGCTTTCGTCCTTGCGCATCAGGCCGTTGTCGACGTGCAGGAGCTGAAGGCGCTCGGAGCCCAGCGCGCGCGAGAGCAATACGGCGGCGACCGTGGAGTCCACGCCGCCAGAGGCGAGAAGGAAGACCGACTGGTTTGCGGCCTGCCTGCGGATGCGCTCGATCTCCTCGTCGATGAAGGCCTCCATGGTCCAGGAGCGCTCGCAGCCGCAGATCCTGAACACGAAGTTGGCGATCATCTCGTCGCCGTGGAGCGTGTCATCGACTTCCGGATGGAACTGGAAGCCATAGCGGCGGTGCTTGTGCGAGGCGATGGCGGCGAAGTGGTGGGGCTTGTTGCCCGCGCCAAGCACCGTGTAGCCGATCTCATGGAAGTCCGGGCCCAGCTCGGTCACCGAGTCGAAGTGGCTCATCCAGACCTGCTCGACCTTGCCGAGGCCGGTGAAGAGGGGCTCGCCCTGATCGATGTGGAGCTCCGCGTGGCCCCACTCCTGGCGGCCGTTAATCACCTTGCCGCCGTAGTGCTTGGCGATCTCCTGGTGGCCGAAGCAGAAGCCGAGGATCGGAATGTCCAGGTCGTAGATGGCCTTGGTGTAGCCGGAATCCTCGCCGTGCGAGGCCAGCGATGGGCTTCCCGACAAGATGATGCCGGACGCGCCCTCGAAAGCCTCGATGGGGTCCTCTGGCTGCCGGATCTCCGCCAGCACCTCGAGACGCCGCACTTTCGTGGCAATGAGATGCGCGTACTGGCCCCCGAAGTCGACGACGGCGATCGAGTCGTGTTGCATGAATTGTGCTCCCAGTGAATTGGGCGGAAATCATACCCGATCCGGTGGAGGCAGGATACGTCCGCCGCCTCAGCTTCGGTGATATCCTCTCCGCATCATGAATGGACTCGATATCGTCATCAGCGCCTGCGTCGCCATCTGCGCCTTGTACGGCCTTTGGAAGGGCTTCGTGCGCATCGCGGTCGGCATCGCAGGCCTCGGGATCAGTCTCGCGTTTGCGTTGCGGCTCATGGGGTTCGGGCCCGAGTGGTTCGGCCAGGTCTTCGCCAGTGATCAGCTCTCGCGGATCGTGGCGTTTCTGCTCGTGTTCGCCCTGGGCCTGCTGGCGACCGCTGCGATGGCCTGGGTGGCGCACAAGCTGGTCAAGTCCGCCCAGATCTCCTGGCTGGATCGGCTGATCGGCGGCGGCGTGGGGGCCGTCGGAGGGGCTCTCGTCATCTGCGGCGTCCTGGTTGGTGTGACGGCCGTCCTCCCGCCCGGCGCCAAAGTCCTCGAGACCTCCCTGCTGATTCCCTACGTGATCGTCGTCTCTGATGCGGCCGCGGTGATCCTGCCTCCCGAGATGGCAGCCCTCTACCGCGAGAGGCGCCAGGCGCTCGAGAAACGGCTGACTCTGCCGGAGAGCGGGTTCGTGGAGCACCGCTCGCACGGAACGGGAGATCGGGTCGTCCTGTGAACGGCGCGTCCTTCTCGTGGCGCTTCGACGCTTTCCCGCGCTTCGGTGCTCTCGCGCGGCTCCGTGCTCGTGCGCAGCTCGGCACCCGTGTGCGGCTCGGCACTCGTGCGCAGCTCCGTGCTCTCGCACAGCTTGGCACTCTTGCGCGGCTCCGTGCTCTCGCACAGCTCGGTACTCGTGCGCGGCTCGGTTCTCTCGGGCGGCTCGCTTCTTTCGCGCTGGTCGCCGCTCTCGTCCTGCTCGACGGGTCTGCGGTCCTGGCGCAGAGCAGCCAGAGCGAGATCTACCCGATCCTCCACCGGCTCGAAGCCTTGCGGGAGCTGCCGCTGCTGCGCCCCGTCCGCAGCGAGCAGCTGGATGAAGACGGTCTTCGGGCCGCCCTCCAGAAGGTTGTCGACGAGGATCTTCCGGAAGAAAAGGCCGGCCCGTTCTCGGTCCTGCTCGAAACCCTCGAGCTGCTCCCGTCGGGTTATGACGTGCGCGAGGAACTCGTGGGGCTGCTCGGGGCCCAGGTTGCCGGCTTCTATGATCCGGAGGCGCGGAAGATGTTCCTCGTCGACTTTGGCGAGGAGCGGCTCGCCCAGGACCCCGAGCTCGGCGTGCCCCAGCTGCGTCGCGTGACCATGGCGCACGAGCTGGACCACGCGTTGACCGACCAGCACTTCGACCTCGACAAGCTACTTCGGGATCCCCGCTACACCGAGGGTCATGACGATCTGCTCTTTGCCCGCCACTGTCTCGCAGAGGGCGACGCGACACTCGCGATGTTGCTCTACTTCTTTGAGGAGCAAGGCTTGCCCACCACGCCGGATGCCTTTCCGGAGACCGAAACGCTCCTCGGCTTTTTCGACACGCTGGGCGCCGCGGCGGCGGGCGAATCGGCAGAGCTCCAGGGCGTCCCGCCATACCTGAGGAACCAGCTCGTTCTGCCCTACAGCCTGGGCCTGCGGCTCGTTCTAGGGCGCTGGAAGAGCGGCGGATGGGCCGCGGTGGACGCCCTGTGGCAGCGCCCTCCGCTCTCGAGCGAGCAGCTCCTGCATCCGGAGCGCGCGTCTGATGAGCCCACGCCGATGCGGGAAGAGGCGCTCGCGCCCGGTTGGACCCGGCTCCATCGTCTCGAACTCGGTGAACTCGGCATCCGCGTCTGGCTCGAGAGTCAGCTCGCGCCGGAGTGGGCGTTCCGCGCTGCCGAGGGCTGGGACGGAGACCTCGCCGTACTCGACTCCCGTGCGGCGACGCCCGACGAGGCGAAACGCGGCGCAACGAGCCGCCCGGGCATCACCTTTCTCAGCACATGGGACAGCGTGGCGGACGCGGATGAGTTCGTCGATGCCTTGGGCGCCTGGCTGTGGAAGGTCGGCCGCCGCACGGGCATCGAGGACTGGAGCCTCTCGCAGCAGGGCCCCCGTGTACGGCTCTCGTTGACCCTGGAACTGGTCATCCCGGAACTTATCGACGGGCTCTCGGATGATCCCTGGTCCCGGGTTGAGTTCCCAGCGAAGACGGGGAGTGAGAAGGACCCCTCGTGAACGTGAGACCCGGCATCGAGGTCCTGGTGCGCGAGCGGCCCGAGCTCGTGCGGGGGCAACGGGTCGGGCTCCTGGCGCACCCCGCCTCCGTGGACTCCCGGCTCTGCCACGCGGCCTCCCTGCTGACCGGCGTCGCCGGAGCCCGGGTCGAGCGCCTTTTCGCCCCGGAACACGGCGCCGCAGGCGCGCTGCAGGACATGGTCGCCTCGGAGGAAACGCGGGATCCGCTGACCGGTCTGCCGGTCGTCAGCCTCTATGGCGACGACGCCTCGTCGCTCAGCCCCAGCCCGGAGCTGCTCGAAGGGCTGGACCTGGTGGTTGCCGATCTCGTCGATATCGGTTCGCGCTACTACACCTTCGCCGCCACGGTGCTGCGGATGATCGAGGAGGCGGCCAAGCTCGGCCTGCGGGTGATCATCGCGGATCGACCGAATCCGATCGGAGGCCTGTCCCTCGAGGGCAATCTCGTCGCGCCTGCCCAGCGCTCGTTCGTAGGAGAGATCTCCGTCGCCAACCGCCACGGGATGACCCTCGGCGAACTCTGCCGCTACGGGGTCGCCGAACGCGGACTGGACCCCGATCTCGAGCTGGTTCCGGTTCGGGGCTGGCGGCGGGAGCAGTGGGCGGACCAGACGGGCCTGGCCTGGGTGTTGCCATCCCCGAACATGCCGACCCTAGATACCGCCACCGTCTACCCTGGCGCTTGTCTCATCGAGAGCACGAATCTCTCGGAAGGCCGAGGGACGACGCGTCCCTTCGAACTCGTGGGGGCGCCGTGGATCGATGGCAGCCGGCTTGCGGAGGCCCTCACGAATCTCGAGCTTCCCGGGGTCGTCTTCCGGCCCGTTTCTTTCCTGCCGGCCTTCCAGAAGCATGCGGGCACGGTGTGCGGCGGCGTCCAGCTTCACCTGCGGGACCGGCTGCGTTTCCGGCCACTCCTGACGGGCCTCGCGCTGCTGATCGAGGCCCGGCGGCAGGCCCCGGAGCGATTCCGCTGGCGCAGCGAGGCGTACGAGTTCGTCTCGGATCAACCGGCGATCGACCTGCTCGCAGGGACGCCTCGCTGGCGGGAACTCATCGAGGCGGGAGCCGAGGCGAGGGAGATCGAGGCCAGCTGGGCGGCGGATCTGGCGATCTTCGAAGAGAGGCGGGCCTCGGTGCTGGTCTATCCGTGAGCATACTGACCGTTCCGTGACATGCGCCGGGCAAACTCGCTAACCGGACCGGAGCTATTGCGCTGCGTCCGCTTGTTTTGAGACGACGCGTCTGGCCGCCTTTGGCCTGCAGTCGAGGAGAAAGATAGATGGGTGCGAGGATCATGGGTATCGGTTCTGCCGTTCCCCCCAAGGTGCTGACCAACAAGGATCTCGAGGCGATCGTAGATACTTCGGATGAGTGGATCAGGTCCCGAACCGGCATCGCCCAGCGTCACGTTCTGGAAGATGGCGTCGATTGTTCCGACCTCGTCACCGAGGCCGCACAGAAGGCGATGGCCGCGGCGGGCGTCACGCCGGAAGAGATCGATGTGATGATTGTCGGGACGGCGACCCCGGACACGGTGTTTCCCTCCACGGCCTGCTGGGCACAGCCGAAGCTGGGCCTGCGCCGCATTCCCGTCTTCGACCTCTCGGCAGCCTGCTCCGGCTTCCTCTACGGCTACCAGCTGGCGGACAGCCTGATCGAGACCGGCAAGGCGAAGCATGTGCTCGTCATCGGCGCGGAGGCTCTCAGCCGCGTGTTGAACTGGCAGGACCGCAACACCTGCGTGCTCTTCGGTGACGGAGCGGGTGCGGCCGTCGTCGGACCCGCCGAGGGCGACGACGATGGCTTGCTGGCCCACTCATGGGGCGCCGACGGCTCCGTCGCGAGGCTCCTGCAGCAACCCGCGGGCGGCACCCGGATGCCCGCGACGGAAAGCACCGTCGCCGACCGGATGCACACCGTGCACATGGCCGGCAACGAAGTCTTCAAGCACGCCGTCAAGGCGATGCAGAGAGCGGCAGGCGAAGTGCTCTCGCAAAACGGCCACACGGCCGACGATGTCGACCTCTTCGTGCCCCACCAGGCCAACGTCCGCATCATCAAGGCCACCGTCGATCGTGCCGGCCTGAGCATGGACAAGACCTACCTGGTCCTCGATCGCTACGGCAACGTCTCGGCCGCATCGATCCCGATGGCCCTGGCGGACGCGGTGTCCGAAGGCCGTCTGAAGCGGGGTGACCTCGTGCTCTCCGCGAGCTTCGGCGCCGGCTTCACCTGGGCGGCGATGCTCTACCGCTGGTAGGGGCGACTCAGAGCGTCGGGAGACGAAAGAGGCGGCCTCCCGGCCGCCTCTTCGTCGATCGGTTGAAGACTCCTGGTCAGCCGCGCGCGGCTTTGCCGAACTCGAAGCCCTTGGTGATCGCCTTGACGTTGAGATCAACCAGCGCCTGGCGCTTGATCAGCGTCTTGAGCGATTCGAGGCAGGTCTCGAGGCTCAGCACGCCGGTGTAGCCGGCGTAGGCACCGAGGACGACCATGTTGGCGGCCCGGGCGTTGCCGAGCTCTTCGGCGATCGCGGTGGCGGGGAGTTCGAGCAGTTCGAGATCCTTACGCTTGGGCTTGTTGGGCACCATCGAGGAGTTCATGATGACCAGCGCGCCTTCGACGAGTTCGCCTTCGAATTTCGTCAGCGACGGTTGATTCATGGCGACGAGCACGGTGGGCTTGGAGATCAACGGGGAGCCGATCTCCTCGTCCGCGATGTTGACGTGGCAGTGGGCCGTGCCGCCGCGCATCTCCGGGCCGTAGGAGGGGAGCCAGGTCACGTGGCGTCCTTCCATCATGCCGCACTGCGCGAGGCCCAGGCCGAGCAGGAGAACGCCTTGGCCACCGAAGCCGGCGACCTTGATCCGCGGGTCCTTGTACTTGGTCTCCGGCTGTGCCGGGGCCATCTGGTTTGCGGCGTCGGCGATCCGGATCACCTCGTGGAACGTCTCCGGACTCGGGGCCTTGGGCGGGATATAGTCATCGTGATCGAGGTCGGTCTTGTCGACGAAGATCTCGAGGGGGAACTGCGGGACCATGTTGTCGAGGATCCACTGGTGGGAGTCGACCGGCTGCATGCCCCAGCCCGTCGGGCAGGCCGAGAGGACCTCGACGAAGCAGAAGCCCTTGCCCTCGGTCTGCATCTTGAGGGCCTTCCGGACCAGCTTGCGCGTGCGCATCGTGTGCTTCGGCGAAGCGAGGCAGCCGCGCGCGACGTAGATCGGTGCGTCGAGGGTGGAGATCAGCTCGCACATGCGGGTTGGATTGCCGGCGAGGCGCGTGTCGCGGCCCATCGGGGTCGTTGTGGTGCGCATGCCGGGGAGCGTCGTCGGGGCCATCTGCCCGCCGGTCATGCCGTAGATTGCGTTGTTCACGAAGAAGACGACCATCTTCTCGCCGCGGTTCGCGGCTTGGAGGATCTCGTTCAGGCCGATGGCGGCGAGGTCGCCGTCACCCTGGTAGGAGATGACGACGGAATGGGGCCGGGCGCGCTGGGCACCCGTTCCGACGGCCGGGGCGCGGCCATGGGGAGCCTGGATGTTGCCCGTATCGAAGTAGTAGTAGGCGAAGACCGAGCAGCCCACCGGGCTGACGAAGATCGTGCGGTCGTTGATGCCCAGGTCCTGAATGGACTCGGCGATCATCTTGTGCAGCGAGCCGTGTCCGCAGCCGGGGCAGTAGTGGGTCACCTCCTTGTTGCCGGACTTGCGCTCGAAGGTGGGATAGAAGATCTCGGAGCGGCTGAGATGGGGCTTGTAGTTGGGCGCGCTCACTTGGCACCTCCTTCCGCCGCGTAGCGTTTGATCACGTCGAGGCACTCCTCCGGCGTGGGCACGTTGCCGCCCATGCGGCCGTAGAAGCGGACCGGAATGTTGTCGTGGATGGAGAGGCGTACGTCATCGACCATCTGGCCGTTGCTCAGCTCGAAGACGATCATTTGCTGCGCCTTCGCCGCGAGCGCCTCGAGCTGTTTCTTGGGGAAGGGCCAGAGGCTGATCGGGCGAACCATGCCGACCTTGATGCCTTCCGCACGGGCGAGGCGGATCGTCGAGCGCAGCACGCGGGACACGATGCCGTAAGCGACGACAACGATCTCGGCGTCATCGACCATGAACTCCTCGGCGAGGACCTCGTTCTTCTCGATTTCGGCATACTTGCGCTGGAGCTTGAGGTTCATCTCCTCGAGTTCGTCGTGCTCGATGTAGATCGAGGAGATCAGGTTCTCCCGGGTCTCCTTGTCGGCACGAACGGCCCAGTCCTTCTCCGGGGGGAGAGGAATCGGATCGGGGAAGGAGACGGGCTCCATCATCTGCCCCGTGAAGCCGTCCGTGATGACGAAGACGGGGGTACGGTACTTGTCCGCGATCTCGAAGGCGTGCATCGTCAGATCGCACATCTCCTGGCCCGAGGAGGGGGCAAAAACCGGGTTCTTGTAGCAGCCGTGCCCGCCGATGCGGACGACCTGGTTGTAGTCGCCTTGCTCCGGACCGATGTTTCCGAGCCCGGGGCCACCGCGCATGATCGAGACGACCACGCAAGGCAGCTCGGCACAGGCCAGGTAGGAGATCCCCTCCTGCATCAGGCTGATACCCGGCCCGGAGGAGGCGGTCATCGTGCGGATACCCGTGCTGGCAGCGCCGTAGACCATGTTGATCGAGGCCGTTTCGGATTCGGCCTGAATGAAGGTTCCACCGATGGCGGGGAAGTCCTTGGCCGCAGCCTCCGCGATCTCGCTGGCAGGAGTGATCGGATAACCGAAATAGGTCCGGCATCCGGCAAGGACGGCGCCCTTGACGATTGCTTCGTTCCCCTTGATCAACAGCGGGGGGCGTTTGGCTTCAGTTGCCATGGATCACCTCTCTGCGCAAAAAGCCACGATGCGTCTTGGTGTGCGGGGGGTTCAGTTCGACGATTCCGTCTAGGCCGATTTTTCCAGGCGCCGAATCGTGATCGCGCCGGGCTCGGGACAGGTGTAGAAGCAGAAGCCGCATCCCGTGCAGCCGGAGCCGGTGTAACCCACCGAAAAATAGCCCTGCTTGTTCAGGTTGGTTGTACGAGCGAGGACCTGGGTCGGGCAGACGCTGACGCAGAGCAGGCAGCCCTTGCATTCGTCGGCATTGATCTCGACACGTCCTCGGTCTGGACGAGAAGCCATGGTGTGCTCCATTGAATTGTAGGGGTCCGAAGCCTCGAGAGAGTCTTTGGACTAACGTGTTAGTCAGTGCATTTTATAGAGACTTCAATCTCCCGTCAAAGGCGAAACCCGGGGCCGATCGAGCCTCCTTGCGCAAAACGCGTGGCTCCGCCGCTTTTCGGCGTTTCCTCGTGGCGTGTCACTGGCAGCAGACACATATTGAAAGGAGGGTGTCTCTCCAGCGGGAGGACTGATGCGCAGTCCTGCTGGGTGTTGCGAGGAAAACGTGGGTCCATGGCGGTTTGGACCAGGTCGGGAGTGGTGTTTCGTGTCGTTCTTCCCCAGTGGACTTCATGCGGTGGGCCCTCGGCGCACCCGCTGGGGAACGCGTCCCTACAAGCTTGAGATTTTCCGCGACTGGCCGGCCGTTACAAAGCTGGAGGACGACTGGGAGCGGCTGACGGCGATCCACCCCGATCCCGTGCCCGGCATCTGCTGGGAGGCCATCGGCGGCCTGCGCAGGGTCGGGCTCGAGCGGGGCGTTCCCCTCGTCGTGGCGATCCGCATGGACGATCGCATCGAAGGGATCTTCCCCTTCGTCGCCCTGAACTGGGCCGGTGGGCTTCATTTGCGTTTCCTGGGAGGCCGGCTGCTCACCCGTCACGAGCCTCTCCTGACCCCGGAAGTCCGACTGATCCCCGCCGCGCTGATCCTCAAGCGCATCGCACGGCTGCTGGGCCGCCGTGTGCTCTTCGATCTGACGGGACTCAGGCCTGACGGCTTCGGCGCGAATTGGCTCAGGCAGAGCCTGAGCGGCGCAACGGGCTGGCATGGCGCCCAGGGAGCGCGCGAAACCACCCTGGATCTCTCCGGGGGCTGGGAGTCCGTGCGGGTCCGGGTGCCGCGTGCTCTCTTGCGGGAGGCGGAGAGGGCCTGGGAATGCTCCCGGGCTCACGGTGGATTCGAGCTTCGCTTCCTCGATGCGCCGAAACCTGCGGATATCGAGACGCTCTACCTGCTGGCTCGCGGGCGAGGCCGTTTCCCCGACTCCCGTGCCGGTCGCGTGCTGTGGGAGCTCATGTCCGGGGCGCTCGCGAGGGGGAGACTGCGGATCGGACAGGTGTTTGTTGGTCAGGAGCTTGCCGCCGCGACATCAACCTGGGTCCTTGGTGGTCAGGCGGTCGAGTTGTTCAGGGCGGAGAGCAGCCGCCACCCGGGACTCGCCCCCGCCACCGTGATGCGTGTCGCGGATCTCGAGTACCTGGCCAGCGATCCCTCGATCGAGGTCCTGCGGCTCCAGCCCGGTAGCGGCGATGCGAGGTTCCTCTCGCCGATCCCGCAGTACCAGGATCGCTTCTGGGGGGCGCCGTTCCCTGGTCTTGCCCGGCTCGCGGCGCAGTTTGGCGGGTGGCAAGCGCGGAACCGGGAGTTGTGCGACGGCCCGCTGAGGTGGATGCGGGGTCTGATGAAGCCCCTGCGGAGTGCAGAGGGTGGGGCGACGGAGTTGCTGCGCGAGTACGAAACGTCCACGCTCGAGACGAGCGCCCCGGCCCGCGGGTCCTCGGCCACCGGAGCCCGCGAGGGCGAGACCGCCAAGCAGCCGGTCTGAGTTCGCGCTCCTCACGAGCCCTTCGTCCGAAACACCGCATCGGCATGCTGTCCGGGCACTTCGTGTCCTCTTGTCACAGACGGGGATTCCCTCCTTGCGGAGTGGCCTCCGGCGACGCCTCCGTCGCGAGTTCCCGGCTGTGGGCAAGCCAGCATTCATCTACGGCGTTTCGACTCGAAGGTTCATGAATAGGGCGGGATAAGGCGCGCCGAGCCCGTTTTCGCGCCTGCCCGCCATCCCAAAGCGCCTGTGAGGCTGTAGACTCTGTGCCCGGCTCGGGACGATTTCGCCCGCATGCCGAGGGTCCGCTCGCCTTGCCCGGGCCCCAAGGAGATAGCCGTGGCCGAAGCGACACGAATCGAGATTGGCACCCGAGAGGGGCAGACGGATAGCCGCGGAGTCGCCGTAGCAAGAAGGGTGCGCGAGCTGCTGGGGATCGAGGTGGGTGAGGTCCGCACACGGGACGTCTACCACGTGGTGCCCGCGCTCTCTGGCGACGAGGCCCGCCGCGTGGCCGAGGAGTTCGCAGGCCCGGTGCTGCGTCGCGGCGCCGTTGGGCGCCTCGAGGGCCGCAGCTTTGATGTCGTGGTCAGCGTAGGTTACAAGCCCGGCGTGACCGACCCCGTTGCCAAGAGCGCCCGCGTCGCGATCGAGGATCTCCTCTCCCGCAGCCTCGGAGACGATGGCGCGGTCTACACCTCCCGCCTCTACCTCCTCACGGGGGTCAGCCTCGAGGAGGGGAAGCGCATCGCCAACGAGCTCTTGGCCAATCAGGTTATCGAACGCATCGCCGTCAGCGAGAGCGCCCCGTGGCTGGCCTCGGAGCCGGATCTCAGCGTGCCAAAGGTCGTGGACAGCAGGGTGCCGCCGGTGGAACGCGTGAGTCTCGAGCTCGAAGCGAACGAGTTGGTTGCGGTGAGCCGTGACCGCCTGCTCGCGCTGAGCCTGGATGAGATGGAGACGATTCGGGATTTCTACCGCAAGGCGGCCGGCGATCCCGGACGGGTCGCCGCCGGTCTCGGGGGCGCGCCGACGGACGTGGAGCTGGAGTGCCTCGCG
>JANTFM010000010.1 GCA_024763475.1 Acidobacteriota bacterium
TCCTGGCAGCCTTTCTCGCGAATCATGGACCGCTCAGCCGCGGAGAGCTTCCAGGCGCCTTCCCGCTCCTGCCCTTCCTGTCGGGAGTCCTGCTCGCCATGCTGGCGCTCTTTCATCTGCTTCAGCGCCGCTCCCATGGCCGGGCTGCGCCTCGAGCCACAGGGTTCGATGGACCCAGCGCTTAGCGGCCTCGGCGATGCTCCCACGGCCGAGCTGCGTCTTGAGCTGCAAAATTCGATGCGCCCAGCGCTTAGCTGCTCCAGCGTCAGTCCCATGGCCGGGAGCTTCCGGCTCGACCGCCGGAAAAATTTTCCGGTAGCGAGAGGGTTGTGGCGCGGAACAGCTGCGATGGCTGAGTCGATCAGCCTCCAAGAACCCGGCGAATGATATCCGTCGTCGCGTGGTCCTTCGGGTCGCCGACGATGACGACGTCGATGCCGAGTTCGGCGTGGAGGGCTTGCTCGGCGGAGGGGAGAGTTTCCGGGCGGTAGTCGGTGCCCTTGGCGTGGTAGCGGGGGCGGAGCCTGCGGAAGGTCTCGGCGACGGAGGTCTCGGGGAACGAGGTGACGAAGTCGACGCAACGAAAGGCCGCGACGATCTCCTGGCGTTCACGGAGGGGGACGAGTGGACGCTTCGCTCCCTTGTTCCTTCTCGCGGAGTGGTCGTCGTTCAGCGCGACGACGAGGAGGTCTCCCGCCTTGCGGGCGTCCGCGAGATAGCGGGCATGGCCCACGTGGACGACGTCGAAGAGCCCATTGGCGAGGACGAGTGCGGCAGGGGGTGTATCGCGCCAGAGGCGCGCCAGCTCGTCTCGCGTGCGGATCTTCTCCTCCGGTGTGCGCATCAGCTCCAGTCCTCCACGAGGGCCAGGCGCAGCTCATCGCGGGTCAGCGTCGCGGTGCCGCGCTTCATGACGACGAGGCCGCCCGCGACGTTGGCGAGTTCCGCCGCTTCCCGCCAACTCGCGCCGGATGCTCTCGACGCGGTGAAGACCGCGATGACAGTATCCCCCGCGCCCGTCACGTCCGCGATGTCATCGCTGCCGAAGACCGGAATTCGGGCTGCCTGGCGTCGCGACTCCACGAGCGTCATGCCCCATGAGCCGCGGGTGACGATCAGCGCGGACGCGCCGAGGCGCTTGCGGAGCTGCCTTCCAGCTTCCGCGATGCCCTCCTCGTCGCTGTCTCGCAGACGGCGACCGGCCGCGCGCTCGATCTCCTCGAGGTTGGGTGTCGCCGCATCGACCCCACGGTAGCTGGCGAGAGCGAAGCGGCTGTCGAGGGTCAGTGGCCCGGGTCCATCTCCGATCTCGAGGACCAGGTCGGGGTCGATGCTGCCGTAGCCGTAGTCGGCGAAGAGGATCGCCTGCGCATCTCGGCGGGCCGCTCGCAGTGTCTGAACCAGCTTGCGGCGAACACCCTTCGGCAACGGGATGCCGCCCTCTCCCCGGTCCAGGCGCACAACCTGCTGCTTTGCCGTGTGGGGCGAACCGGCGAGGATTCGTGTCTTGGTCGGCGTCGTGTACTTGGGATCCACGACGATGCCCGAGACGCCGATGCCGGCCTCCTCGAGCAGTCCGACCAGCGCGCGCCCGTTCTCGCCCTGACCGATCCGCCCGATGAGGGCGACCGTGACATCGAGGGACGCGAGATTGGCCGCTGTGTTGCCTGCGCCGCCGGGCATCAGCTGCGTGTCTCGGTGATCGAGAATCAGGACGGGCGCCTCGCGGGAGACCCGGGCGATCTCGCCGATGATGAAGGTGTCGAGGACCGCGTCACCCGCGACGCTGACCCGAGCATTGTCCAACATGTCGACCAGTTCGAGCATTCGTGGGAGAGTGGGGCGAGATCCCTTCGGGCGGGTGGCCTTGCTCATCGCGTGGTCTCCTCGAGTGCCGCTATCCACTCCACCGCGTCGAGAGCATCGTTCGCGACGTGGTCCGGCCAGACAGCATTGGGCGCTTCCTTCCAGAGAAGTTCTCCCCGGCCATACCCTGTGCGCAGAAGCACCGTGGCTCGCACGCCGGCCGCGCGACCGGCGCCGATGTCCTTGAACGAGTCTCCGACCATGAAGCTCGCCGCGAGGTCGATGTCGAGTTCCCGCGCGGCGCGCTGCAGCAGGCCCGGTGCAGGCTTGCGGCAGTTGCAGATCCTGCGGAATCCGGGACCACCGACCTCGGGATGGTGGTGGCAGGCGTGGATCGCATCGACAGCGCAGCCCTCTCTGGCGAGAAGCTCGCGCAGGCGCTGGTGGGTCTCGTCGAGGACATGCTGCGGAAAGTACCCGCGGGCGACTCCGGCCTGGTTGGTGACGACGATCGTTGCGAAGCCCAGGCTCCGTGCGCGGCGCAAAGCGTCCGCCGTGCGGGGCAGGAGCTCCAGGCGGTCGGGGTGGTTGATATAGCCCTTCTCGCGGCAGAGGGTTCCGTCGCGGTCGAAGAAGATGGCGCGCCGGGTCACTTCGGTCATGTTTCCTCGCCCGGCTCCGGTCTGGACTTCCACCGGTTGTGCAGCCAGAGCCAGGTCCCGGGTTCGGCCCGGATCCAGCCCTCGATGACGCGGGTCGCCCGACATGTGAGTTCTCGCACTCGCTCCTCCATATCGCCCTCCGTCGGACGCTCGATCTCGGGCCCGAAGATGACGCGATAGCTGCCATCCGGCTGGGGGATGGAGACCACGGGAATGATCGGAGCCTCCATGCGGATTGCGAGGGTGCCCAGGGTGGGCGTGGTGGCCGCCAATCGGCCGAAGAAGGGCACGAACACCCTCGGTTTCGCGATGACGTTCTGGTCGATGAGGATGGCCAGGACGCGACCCTGCCTGAGCGAGCGGACAGCCTGCCGCAACGCACCACGTTTGCTGAGAACGGTGTTTCCGGTGGATTCCCGCCAGCGGCGAAAGGCTTGCTCCAGCCAGGGATTGTCCAAGGGACGCGCGATGAGGTCCACCGGGAAACCAGCGAGTCCGAGGCGAATCGGGATCAATTCCCAGTTGCCGATATGGGCGGAAAAGAGGATGACCCCCTTGCCGCGTTTGTGGGCTTGCTCGAAGTGTTCGAAGCCCTCGACATCGAAGAGTCTCCCTGCGCTCTCCTTGCCGTAGCTCTTCGATGCCAGCACCTCCGTGACCAGGCGTCCGAAATGGCGGAACGCGGAGCGGGCGATGCCCGCAGCTTCCTCTTCGCTGACGCCGAACGATGCGGTGATGTTGGCTCGTGCCAGTCGGCGGTGTTTTGCGTCCATCAGGTGGGCGAGCGATCCCATCGCATGCCCCACGCGGACACGGGTCTTGGGTGAGCAGCGGCGCAGCAGTGCGGCGAGGGGCAGCAGGATGGCGGCTTCGAGGCGACGGATGAGCCCGGGGCGTTTGCTCATCGGACCCCCCCGCCCGCCGCCCGCAAGCGCTCGGCGATCCAGGCGAGCAGGGGGTGTTCGGCCCCGAGCTGCAACTCGATTTCGAGCACGTGGGGGCGGGGAGCTCCCTCGGGCCAGCGTTCGAGGTCTTTCGCAGTCGTGATCACCATCTTCGCCCTGTGCTTGGCGCAGAGCCGAACGATCTCGGCCGCGTCGCGAAGATCGTAAACGTAGTGGTCTCTTCGCGCGAGATGGGCCGTGACCCGCGCTCCGAGTGAGCGCAGGGTGTTCTCGAAGGCGCCCGGCCGCGCGATGCCGCTGACAGCGACGATGCGGGCGCGCTCGAGCGCCTCCAGCGGGACTTCGGCACCCGAGGGACTGCGCAGCGCGCGAGGCTGGTGGCGTGCCGCAACCACGTGCGGGCGTGCCGCCGCGGGGATGTCGGCGAGCTGCCGCGTCAGCGCCCCGGGGAGGCGCTCGAGATCGAGAAATTCCTCGCTGTCGGCGAGCTCGGCAGTGGCGCGGGTCAGTAGGATGAGATCGGCCCTGCGAAGGCCTGCCCGCGGCTCTCGCAGCATCCCGGCCGGCAGGCCTCGGCCGCTGCCGAAGGGAGCCTCGGCGTCAAGGAGGAGGATGTTGAGATCTCGCGCCAGGCGACGGTGCTGGAAGCCATCGTCCAACAGGATGAGGTCTGCGCCTTCCGCCGCTGCCATTCGTGCGGCCTCGATACGCTCGAGACCGACGGCCACCGCGTGGGCGGGGCAGCGTCGTGCCAGCTCGAGTGGCTCATCCCCGGCTTCGCGGGAGGAGCTCAGAAGCGTCCCCTCCCGGGCGACCAGGAGCGGATCCTCGCTACGCTTCCCCCCGTGGCCTCGGGATACGATTCCAACGCGATACCCACTCGCGGCCAGGCGCCGGCAGAGCCAGGCGACCGTGGGCGTCTTTCCCGTTCCTCCCGCCGTGAGATTGCCCACGGAGATCACCGGGACGCTCGCCTGGTTCACCTTGCGCAGACCGTGGTCATAGCTTGTGTGGTGGAGTGCCGACAGGCCCATGTAGAGCCAGCCCAGGGGAGCCAGAAAGGGCGATGGCTCTCTTCGCCGGGATCTCATGACCCGCTCTCCAGCAGCGGAATAAGTGCGGTGGCGAGCCGCTCGCCGAGCCCCGCTCGAGAGAGAAACTCGGCGCGGGCGGATTGCCCGGCCCGCTGCCTCACGCCCGGGGTCTTCAACCAGCGCCAGAGGAGGTCGGCGGCGCGTTGCGGCGAATCCGCGATCACGAGGCCTCCCGCGCGTTCGAGGGGCTCGGTGAGAACCTGCTGGTGGAAGACGTGCGGGCCAGAGACGATCGGGCAGGCAGCGGCCGCCGCTTCGAGGGGGCTGTGCCCGCCAATCCGGGCGAAGCTGCCCCCGAGCACCGAGGCCGCCGCGAGTGGATAGAGCCGGGCCAGGAGTCCCATGGAGTCCAGGAGCAGCACCCGCGTCTGGCGATTCGCGGGTCCCGCGCTGGAGCGGTGGACCGCAAAAGCGGCGCGTTCCAGCTCCTGGGCGATCTCGTCAAAACGCTGAGGATGCCGGGGAGCGATGATCACGCCGCAGGGAAGCACGCCTTCGCCTGCGTTTCGCAGCGGCTCGAGGATCGGCACGCTCTCCCCAGGGTGCATGCTGCCGAACACGATCCATGGTCGCTCTCTCGTCAGGCCCAGCTCGTCACGGATCGCGTCGAGGTCTCCGGTGGATGCTGCCTCGGGCTTGACGTCCCACTTCAGACTGCCTTCCGGCCCAAGCTCGGCCGGAGAGACGCCGAGCTTGAGAAAACGCTCGCGATCCGCAGGGCCCGAGGGGGCAAGCAGGGTGAGCCGGGCGAGGGCTGGGGCGTATAGCGAACGGAGCCGTCGATAGCGCGGCCAGGCTTCTGGCGAGAGTCGCGCGGAGACGAGTGCGGCGGGGATGCGAAGCCGCTCAAGGGCGGCGAGGCGCGCCGGCCAGATCTCGGTCTCGACGATCACGTGCAGATGCGGCCTGGTGGTCGAGAGGAAGCGTGTCAGAGGGCCACCGGCGTCCCACGGCGCCAGGGTGGCCGGCAGGCCGAGCACGTCTCGCGCGCATTGACGGCCCGTCGTCGAACTCGTCGTGAGGAACAGAGGGGTCGCTGGGTCTTGCCGCTTCAGGGCATCGACCAGCGGCCTCAGCGATCGGACTTCGCCCACAGAGGCACCGTGCAGCCAGATTCCTCCCCGAGGGAGTTCGTCGAGATGCGGGGGGAGAGCCAGGCGCTGTCCCAGGTGTTCGAAGTCGTCTGGCCGACTCCGGAAGCGGGCCCAGCCCCGTGCCAGGCGCGCGAAGCCGCCGGCACCTGCCGTCAACAGGCGATAGCTCGCCAGCAGCAGGGTGGCTCCCGGCTGCGGGAGATGGGTCATCGGGAGCTGCTCCAACGCGCCATGGTGGCAAGGATACCCGATCGTCCCGGACTCGCCGTTGCGAAAAAGGCACGCCAGAGTGCTTGAAACTCGGGCGCTGTGCGAGCATCCTTCCAAGCCCCACCCCCGGAGGTCGGGAGATACTCTCGACCCTCGCGATTTTTAACTGACGGCCCCAGGCTGGAGTGAGAGAGATCCAGGCCCGCAGGGTCCGTGGAGGAGTCTCGGATGTTCGACAAGATTGGTGTCATCGGCGGAGGAATGATCGGCGGAGTCCTGTGCCAGGAGATCCCGAAACGGAGGCTCGCGCGCACCTTGGCGTTGGTCGATATCGCACCGCCGGACATGGCGAAGGGAAAGTGCCTCGATATCGCGGCAGGAAGCTCGGTCGTCGGTTTCGATGCCAGCTACGATGCGGGCAAGGGCTACGAGGTCCTCAAAGACTGTCAGCTCATCATCAACACGGCGGGTGTCCCTCGTAAGCCGAAGCCGGACGGGACGCTGCCCACGCGCGAAGAGCTGCTCTCGATCAACCTGCGGATCACCAACGCTGTGGGAGAGGGCATCAACGAGAACTGTCCGAAAGCCATCGTCATCTCCATCGCCAACCCGCTCGATGCGATCGTCTATCGTCTGAGTCAGATTCTCGGCCGAAACCGGGACACGCTCTTCGGCATGGCGGGTGTGCTCGACTCCGCGCGCTATCGTTACTTCGTGGCAGAGGCCGCTGGTGTCTCGGTCGAGAACGTCGAGGCTCTCGTCCTCGGCGGTCACGGGGACACGATGGTGCCGATTCGCTCGGCCTGCCGCATCGCGGGCATGCCCGTGAACCTCTTCCTCAACGACGAGACGCTGACCGCGATTGAGAACCGCACCCGCAAGGCGGGTGGCGAAGTCGTGAAGCTTCTCGGTACTGGTTCCGCGTTCGTCTCGCCGGCCTGGTCCGCACTTGAAATGGCCGAGGCGATCATCTACGACAAGAAGAAGGTACTCGCCGTGTCCGCTCGTTGCGAGGGGGAGTACGGGGTCGACGGCCTCTTCCTCGGTGTGCCGGCCATCGTCGGTGCCTCGGGTATGGAGAAGGTTATCGAGATTCCGCTCACCGAGGGTGAGAAGAAGCTCCTTGGTGTCTCGATCGAGGCGGTGAAGAAGACAGCCGCGGAGGTCGACTCGATCGTCGCCTCGCTCTAGCATGGCCGAGGAAGATTTTGTCCCCCTTCTCGCTTTGCGCGAAGGGGGCTTCTTTCTGCTCTACAGGCTATAATCCAGTGATAAACCCGGTCATGTGACCGGGTTAGCTACTGGAGTGACTGCAATGCCCAATCCGTTTTCTCCGCGAAGGATCGTGCCCTTTCTGCTCGTCTCGGCCCTTCTCTTCTCTCTGCTTCCCCTGACGGCGGCCCTGAGTCTCCGGGAATCACGCGCCGGCATCTGGGGCGAGGTCGTCGATGTCGATGGCAATCCGGTCCCCGGCCTGGTCTTCTCGCTGGTGCCGATCATCGATCCCGACAGCCCGGTCAAGGTCAAGACCGGGAAAAAGGGTAGGTTCCAGTTTCCCCGTGTCGAGTTCATTGCGGAGGGCTATCGAATCGCTCTCGAATCGGAGGTCTATTTCATCCGGGAGTTCCGTGTCAAAGTCCGGCGGATGAACAAGGATATCTGGCAGGACGACCAGGGAAAGCTGATCCCCGAGGCGCAGGATGGGTTGCCCAAGATCAAGTACCGCGGCGGCAACTGCACCCTTGACTTCAAGGTGGCGAAGATCGCGGAATTCTCGGCGGCCCGGGCGTCATTCGAGGCGAAGCAGGAAAAGCAGGCCGCCGCCAAGGCAGAGGCCCAGAAGAAACGCGACATGACGCCGACGGAGATGGCTGAGGATGCGCTGGCCTATGGTGATTACAAGTTCGCAGCCGAGAAGTTCGCGGAAGCGTCTGCAGCCGACCCCGAAAACGTCGATCTGCTCTGGAGCTGGGCCGACGCGACCGGCAGCTCGGGCGATAGTGGTGCCGCGCTGAGGCTCGCGCAGAAGGTGCTGACGAAGGATCCCAAGCGGAAGGGTGTCCGTACGAAGATGGCGCTCTGGATGGAGGAAGGCGGCCAGCTTGCGGACGCGGTTCCGCTGATCGAAGAGGAGAAGGTACTCGATCCCGAGAACCCGAGCGTCGCCAAGATGTTGATGACCGCCTACGGCACGGCCGGCCAAAAAGAGAAGGCGGACGCAGCGACCGAGGAGTGGGTGCGGCTGGCTCCCGAGAACCCCCAGGCGTTGCTGGCCCTGGCTTCGGTCAAGGCCGAGCAGAAGAACTTCGTCGCCGCCGAGGCGCTGTTTACGAAGATTGCGGGCATGGATCCTGAGGGTGCCCACAAGATGTTCTACAACGCGGGCGCATCGATTCTCAAGAAAAAGGGTCGGGTGACCAAGGGCGACAGGGAGCGCGCCGTGAGAGCCTTCGAGAAGGCTTGCGAACTGAAGCCGGACTACACGAAGGCTCACTTGCTGGCGGGCGATGCCTACGTCGGCCTCGGTGACTTCACCAAGGCGCGCTCACACTACGAGGCCTTCGTCAAGTATGCGGCGGCCGACGACGCGAATCTCGGCAAAGTCAAAAGCATGCTGGGAGCGTTGCCAAAGTAGCCATCAGTGGCGGGTGGGGCCGGCACTCGACGTTGTCTCGAAGAAGAGTACGAACTCGGCTGCCGAGGCCTGGACCCGCCGTGCGCTCTCCGCGGGGAGGATCAGGAACTGCTCCGGATCTGTGTCCGGGAGTTCGCAGATAGCTAGCTCACCGTGTTCTAGCGAACGTGCCGCCTGCTCGTTGACCTCGAGGAACGGGATCCTCTGGCTACGTGTAACAAAATGGAATCGGCGGGGACCGCGGAGATCGTGGCGTGCATGATCGCGCATGAGCTGGATCAGCGCATGGCGCTCTTCGTGCTGGCTCGCCTCATCCCTCCGCACGGATTCACGCTTGCGATCCTCCTCCCGCTGGGATGTCTCTCGCGCCCGCCGTGCGCTGTCCTGCGCGGAACGCTCCTCGGCCACTCTCCTTCGGCCGAGCTTGTTCTTGCGCGCCCTGTCCTTGTGGGCGATCTGCTGTGCCTTCTTGGATGAGACGACGCCCTTCTTGATCAGTTCATCGCGCAGGTTTCCCATGACGAGCTCCTCGGTTTGTCTTTGACCCCGAGTCTAGTTCCCTTCTGGTAAAGATGCAGGTAGCTTCGGCGATGGAATATGCGTACATAATCGCCATAGAGGAACGGGACGGACTCGCGAAGGATCGTAGAGTTCGACAAGACTCGGTCGCCAGGCGCGACGGGGTATACGGAGTTGGCGAAGGATGGGAACGAGCTGCAGCTTCGGCTGGTGTGATCCCGAGCTTCTGCGCGACGTGGTACGGCGCAGGGGAGGGGAGGATCTCTGCGAAATGCCTTTCGAGGAGGCGACCTATCTCTGGCCCCACGGTTGCACGATGATCGAGGCCTGCACGGAGAGGCGTGGAACGGTGCTCCTCCGGGCCTACATCGTGATGGGTCCCCGCCTGTACGGAGAGCTGGGGACCGATCTGGCGCTCTTTTCCGCAGGCCTTGACTTCGGTACCCTCTCGCTCGACGAAGACGGTGATGTCGCGCTCTGGCACCGCGTTCCGTGGGGCTGGGGGGAGGACTACCTCGAAGCAGAACTCGGTGCCTTCTGCTCGGAAGTCGATCGCATGGGCGACGTCCTTCGCTCACGACTCGGTGGCCAATCCTCTCTGGAAGTCGTCCAGCAGACGGTGGGCAGTGCCTTCAGCGGCCGCGACCTGGCCCCGAACTGATGTCCTGATCTACGACCCAGGACACGCACCGACCCAGGACATGCACCGGCTCAGAACACTCACCAACCCAGGACAGTCACCCGAAGTTTCGTGCTCTCGAGTGGCAGACTCGACTCCCGAAGTTATGGCTGTTGAAAGTCCAGCACGATGTAGTCATTGGCGGCGTCCTTCGTGACGTTGAGCTGGCCGTCGGACCCTTCTATCCGGTAGAAATAGGTCTGGCCGTCACCTCGAACCGGATCATGAAACGGGAACAGCGCGCTGGCGATTTTCGGCATCGACTGGGGACTCGTGCCTCGCGTGATGTCGACGCCTTCGTAAGCGGTGTAGCGGAGATCGGTGGGCCGATCGGACCAGGAATCGCTCAGCCCCGTGCTCCAACGAATCGTCAATTCGTCGATGGTCTGCGTCCCGTTCGCGCCGAAACCGAAGGTCTGCACCACGGAGTTGCGTTCTGTGTGGTAGCCGTGACCACCTTGGACCTCGTGGGTCTGCTGGATGCCCTCTTCCGACACCGTCACGCGCCCTCCGACGCCGAAGTGGTTGCTTCCTCCGGCACCCTGGCCGATCAGCGCGACCTGTAGCCAGGCATTGCTGTTGGCACCGTCGTTACGAAACAGCCAGCCGATGGTGGGTGCGCCCTCGAGATCGACGGCGCCGTAGGTTGCCAGATCGAGGTCGCCGTCTCGATCGTAGTCGCACCAGGCCGCAGCATAGCTCCTATAGAGCTTCAAGTTGGCACCATGGTCGCTCGTCGTCTCCGTGAAGGTCCGGTCTCCGTTGTTCGAGTTGAGTCGCGAGTGGCTGATGTCCTGGGTGACATAGCCGTGAGTGACATAGATGTCCAGGTCGCCGTCGAGGTCATAGTCAGCCCAGGCTGGAGTGAACTCCGCCCAGTCCTTGAAGGAAAGATCGGGGACCCATTGGTACATGCCCGAGCTGGGGCGCACGTCCTCGAAGTGATAGCTGCTGCCACCGTCGTTCTCCCTGAGTTCGGAGTGATCATGATCGTCACCGGCAAGAACGTTCAGGGCGTGGCAGAGGTTGGCGATGTAGATGTCCATGTCGCCGTCGTTGTCGTAGTCGCCCCAGTCGACGCCGAGGGTGTGTCCGTAGATGGAACCCTCCTCCTCGTTCCCATCGGCATTCCGCTCCTGGGCGACCTCGGTGAAGCCGCCGGCGCCATCGTTCTCCCAGAGAAAGTTCGGATTGAGGCGGTAGTTGCCGAGATAGATATCCAGGTGTCCGTCGTTGTTGTAGTCGACCCACTGGGAGGAGCGGGCGCACATGCCCGACTTACAGGAGTCCGCGGGATAGGGGGCACAATCGCTGTCATCATGGCATTCGCTGCCTGCTTTCATGCAGATGCCTTCCCATCCAGGAACTCCGGCGGCGCGCTCGCGCTCGACGGCCTCCATCCCGAGCGTGCCGTATACGTTCGCGAAGGTGTTGTCGCCGAGGTTGTGCCACAGGACGTCGGGTTCGCAATCCCCACAGACGGTGTCTGCCTCGCAGTGGCGCTCGTAGTTGCCGACGAGGATATCGAGGAAGCCGTCGGCATCATAGTCACCGACCGATACGGTGGTCGAGTTGCGGCCGTCACCGAGGTCGGGCGTGCCGTTCCCATCCATGTCCGAGATATCTGTGAAGTGGCAGTTCCCGTCGTTGAGGTAAAGACGGTCGTTGTTGGCGCCGCCGATGCCGAACAGGTCCGGATCGCCATCGTTGTCGATATCGATCCACTGGGCCATGGAATGCGGGCCGGCTGCGAGGTCGCCCGTGTCCGTTGCCTTGGTGAAGACGAAGTCCGGGGGGCCGCCATTGATATAGATCGACTTGCCGCCGACGAGTAGATCCTCCCAGCCGTCCCGGTTGCAGTCGCTCCAGAGCAAATAGCTCGCGGGCAGACCGTCGGAAAACGATGCCTCCGTGACGTCCGTAAAGGTCACCTGAGCCAGGCAGAGTGATGAAACGAGGCAGAGCAATATCGCGCAGGTTAGTGAGCGCTGAGCGAGACACATGACCGACCCTCCTGAAACGGGCAGAGACCCGCTTCAAAGACTTACGACGATCACGGAGCGGATTCCAGTGGATTGTGACAAAGCCCAGAACGGACAGCAGCTTCAGCCGCTCGTGGCTCGTGCAGGCACGGCGACCCGCGCGGGTGCGCGAGACGCTCAACACCATGGAGCAGGGTGCGTTGGAGGAGCGCCTTGGTTCAGGATTGCCGATCTTGAGGAGCACCAAGCTCAGGAAGTGCTGATCTCTCGACACGCGGTGCTCAAGGAATGCTGGCCGGAAGGAGCGCCGATCTCTGCAGGCTCGAGGAATGCCGGCCTCGAGGAGCGCCGATCTCTGCAGGCTCGAGGAATGCCGGCCTCGAGGAGCGTCGATCTCTGCAGGCTCGAGGAATGCCGGCCTCGAGGAGCGTCGATCTCTGCAGGCTCGAGGAATGCCGGCCTCAGGGAACAACGATTCTGAGGAGCGGCCGTCGAGGCCGGCTTAGCTGCGGTTTGCGCCGAACCCGGTCTCGAGCAACAGGGTCGTCGGATCGAGGAGGATGTTCAGATCCTCATCGAGCATCTTCTGGTAGTCCTTGAGCACGTGGAGGCGGATCTTCGCGTCGTAAGGATCGAGACTGAAGGCCGTGTCGATGTATCGTTCGAAGGCGTCGGCCGGAGGAGGCAGGTGCCCATCCTCGGCCTGGGGACCATCGCGGTGCGTGCGGCATGCGAGCCAGAGTTCCGCACCCACATTCTCCGCCAGATCCCGGATCTCGCGCACCCCGCCGGTACCGAAGTGCTCGAAGTCAAGGCGGTCGAGGATGATCACTCGGGGCACAAAGTCACCGAAGTTCATCAGCAGGTCCAGCGAGGCCTGCAGACGCTCGGGAGAGAAGGTGTCGTTCAGGTAGGTGTGGATGTGGCGGTGGCGTTCGATCTCGAGTTGGATCCCTGCGAGGTGTTGGACCTTGCGCTCACGCTGGAGCAGTCCAAGCAGCAGATCGTCGTACCATTCGCGGACCTTGTCCACGCCACGGTCCAAGGAGATGTGCAGCACGTTCTGCTTCGAGAGGAGCGCGTCGATGCCGAGGCCAACGAGGAACGCCGTCTTGCCGACGCCTGCGCGGGCCATCACGAGGCCGATGTGGCCCGGACCCGGTCCGGGGTGACCGTCGCGTTCCAGGAGGGTGCGCGGCGAACGGCGCAGCTTGAACATCAGCCCTGTCATTTCTTTTCCTCCCCATCCTTCTTGCTGCTGCGATAGTCGGCGAGCATCTTCTCGGAGAGCTCGCGAGGTACGGGTGCGTAGCGGGAGAATTCCATCGTGAACTCCGCCTTGCCCTGCGTCGCCGAGCGGAGGTCGGTCGAGTAGCCGAACATCTCGGAGAGCGGGACATCTGCCTCGACTCGCGCGAAGCCCGCGTCCTCGACGCTTCCGATGATGTTTCCGCGCCGCTGCATCAGCGACCGGTAGATAACGCCCTGGAACTCGCCGGGTCCCTCCACGGCCACGCGCATCAGTGGCTCGAGGATCCGTGGGTTCGCCTTCCGATAGGCTTCCCGGAACGCGGCGCGGGAAGCGACCTGGAATGCCATGTCCGAGGAGTCGACACTGTGGGAGTTTCCGTCGTTGATCAACACGCGGACGCCGACGATCGGGAAGCCGATGAGAGAGCCCTCGTGCATTGCCGAGCGGAAGCCCTTGTTGCAGGCGGGGATGAACTCGGTGGGGATCGCTCCGCCCCTGATCTCGTTGACGAACTCGTATTCGCCCTCATCGAAGGGCTCAAGGTAGCCGGCAAGCTTGGCGTATTGTCCGGATCCACCGGTTTGCTTCTTGTGGGTGTAGTTGAATTCCGCGCGGCGGGAGATCGCTTCGCGATAGGCAACCTGGGGTGCGCCAGTCTCCACCTCTGCGCTGTACTCGCGTCGCATGCGCTCGACGTAGACCTCGAGGTGCAGTTCGCCCATGCCCGAGATGATCGTCTCTCCGGATTCGTCATCGAGACGCACTCGGAAGGTTGGATCCTCTTTCGAGAAACGGGAAAGCGCCTTACTCATGTTCGTCTGGGCCTTGTTGTCCGCCGGGAGAATCGAGAGCGAAATCACGGGCTCAGGGACGTGCATCGAGGTCATGGCGAGGCGTGGGCCGGGCGAGACGAAGGAGTCGCCGGTATGACAGTCGATGCCGAAGAAGCCGATGATGTCCCCGGCGGTCGCCTTTTCGATGTCCTCCATCTTGTCCGAGTGCATGCGTACCAGGCGCCCGATCTTCAGCTTCCGTCGGGTTCGAGTCTGAATCACCGTATCGCCCTTGGCGATGGTGCCCTGGTAGATGCGCATGTAGGTCAGCTGCCCGAAGCGGCCGTCCTCGAGCTTGAAGGCATAGGCGACGGCCTGCTTCTCCACATCGGACTCGAGGATGACCGGGACCGACTCGTCGTCGAGATCAAGGGCCTCGATGGGGACGTCGTTGGGGGAGGGAAGGTAGTTGTTCACGGCATCGAGGAGCGGCTGGATTCCCTTGTTCTTGTATGCGGATCCGATGAAGACCGGCGCCAGTTCCAGGCTGAGCACGCCCTTGCGCACGGCATCGTGGATCAACTCGGGTGTGGCGGCATCTTCGAGGGCGGCCTCCATCAACTCGTCGGAGAACATGCTGACGCTGTCCAGCATCTCCGCCCGGCGGGACTCTGCGAGCTCTTGCATGGATTCCGGGATCGCCGTGATCTCCAGATCCTCGCCGCTCTCTCCGCGGAAGTAGATGGCCTTCATCTCGACCAAGTCCACGATGCCTTCGAAATCGGCCTCGAGGCCGATCGGAAGCTGCATCAGGATCGCGTTGAGGCCCAGCTTGTCTCGCAGACCATTCGTGACGCGGTCGGGGTTGGCTCCGGAGCGGTCGCACTTGTTGATAAAGGCCAGGCGGGGGACCTTGTAGCGTTTCATCTGCCGGTCCACGGTGATCGACTGGGACTGGACCCCCGCGACCGAGCAAAGGACCAGGACCGCACCATCGAGAACCCTGAGGGCCCGCTCGACCTCGATCGTGAAGTCGACGTGACCGGGAGTGTCGATGATGTTGATGTGGTGGTCTTTCCAGCCGACGTAGGTTGCGGCGGATGTGATCGTGATCCCGCGTTCCCTCTCGAGCTCCATGTGATCCATGGTCGCCCCCACGCCGTCCTTACCCTTGACGTCGTGGATCGCGTGGATCTTCTGGGCGTAGAAGAGGATACGCTCGGTGAGCGTTGTTTTCCCCGAGTCGATATGAGCTGAGATGCCGATGTTTCGGATCCGATCAATGTCGTAGTTCATCGTCGCGGTCGTCCTTGCCTTGGTCGCCGGCCATCCCTTGTCGAAACGTATCGTGCCAGGGACAGCAGCATCCCACTGCCGGACCCTTTCGGGCTCGGGCGGGGATAGGTTCTTTCTTCTACGATCCGGGAGCCATGCGGGGCGAGCGCGTCGCCACCGCAGGTTGCGGCCGGCGCGAATAGTACGACCAACGATAGCCCAGGCGCAAGAATAATTCTCGTGGGCCCTATGGTTTATCGGCAGGAAAGCGAACGACGAATTTCGCGAGTGCTCGCGGGGATCCGATCAGGAGCAATCTGTCGCGTTCTGCCAAAGGGGCCGAGGGATTCGGCGGAACCTCCCAGCTCCAGACCTCGCCGCCGCGATTGTCCTGGCCCGTCAGGTGGTGCACCGCGACCGCGTGGAGACCGAATACGGAGCGAATGTCCAACTCCTTCAGGGTCTTGCCAGCGAAGGAGGACGGCACGGTGTGCTCGCCCATGTCCACATCCGGCCCGAGATCAAAGAAGTGCTCCAGGCCGGGGTTCACCAGGGCCTTGACCAGGTCTCCTGCAACATCCCGCTCAGGGAACACCACTCGGCTGACTCCGAGGGCCTTGAGGGCTGCCTCCTCCTCGGTGCTGTTGACAAGGGCGATGATCGGCGCCTCCTTCGCCATCTTCCGGCGCAGGTAGTGTGCCACCAGGACCGTCGAGTCGAAGTGACGGCGCAGTGCGATGATGGCGGCCCACCAGTGCTCTGCCCCCTCGGCCTCCAGTACGCGAGTCTGCGTCACATCGGTGACGATCGCTCGCGGGACCTTGGGCGCGATGGTGGCGAGGGCGTTGTCATCGCGATCGAACACAATCACGTCGACGTTCTCCGATCGTGCGAGCTGGCGGGCAGCTTCCTTACCGAAGACTCCCAGGCCCAGGACCGCGATGGTGTGTTTCATGGAGACTCCAGATCAGCCGACGAGGATCCGCTCCTCGGGATAGGTCATCGGGAGCGGAGATTGCTCGCCGATCAGGGAGGCGCCGACGACCAGCGGGCCGAGGCGCCCGAGAAACATCAGGACGATGATGATGAGTCGGCCTCCGTTCGAGAGCTCCCCGGTGACTCCGGTGCTCAGACCCACCGTGCCGAGGGCAGAGACGATCTCGAAGAGGTGGTCCAGGTAGTGTGCCGACGATTGGTCGTGGGCCACGGGGCCGACCTCCGTGATCTGCAGGAGGAGCCCGGCGAGGAAGACGAGGCCGATGAACGCTGCCAAGGTCGCGATGGCCTTTGCCGTCTGGTCCGGAGCGAGGCGGCGTCCGAGCAGCTCGGCGTGGGGCCGGCCCCGCAGACGTGCCCGTGTCATCGCCAGCAGGACGGCGATCGTCGTGGTCTTGACGCCGCCTCCGGTGGATCCGGGAGAGGCCCCGATCAGCATCAGCATCAGGGCTGTGACGAGCGTTGCGCTCGTCATCGAGGAGAAACTCACGGTGTTGAAGCCCGCCGTGCGGCAGGTCACCGAGTAGAACACGGGATCGAGCAAGTGCTGGATCGGTGACGCGGTAGCCAGCGTATTGCGGGATTCGAACACGACATAGAGCACGGCCCCGGTGACGATGAGCAGGGCGGAGCTCCCGACCACGAGGCGCGTGTGGAGCGAAAGACGCCACCAGGAACGCTCCTCGCGCGTCCTGCGGAAGAATCGGATCAACTCGGACAAGACGAGGAAACCGAGCCCGCCAGCCACGATCAGGGACATGAGGACCAGGCTCGTGATCGGATCCGATCGATAGCGGTCGAGGCTGTCGGAATGGAGCGAGAAGCCCGCGTTGCAGAACGCTGAGACCGAGTGAAAGAGGGCGACCCATGCCGTGTGCAGGTTCCATCCGGCGTCTCCCCTGGCTCCGATGCGGAGGAAGAGAATCAGTGCACCCGCGGCCTCGAGGGTCACCGTGAGCCCTACGACCCGGCGGACGACCTGGCGAGCGGTCAACCCGGCGATGCCGATACCGTGGGTTGCATCGACGTAGAGGCGGGAGGCCAGGTCCGTCTGGGCCCGCACACTCAGCATGACGAGCGTACTCAGGGTCAGGATGCCGAGGCCGCCGAGCTGCAGGAGGAACAGCACGATCGATTGGCCGGCCAGCGTGAGGTCGGATCCGGTATCGACCACGATCAGGCCCGTGACGCAGACCGCGGAGGTGGCCGTAAAGAGGGCTTCGACGAATCCGAGGCTGCCGGGACCGACCCGGCAGCCGGGATGCAACAGCAGCGCCGTCCCGCAGAGAATCAGCAGGAGAAACGAAAAAACCGTGGTCTTTGCAACGCGGGATATCACGGGACCGGATTCTACGTCGTTCGCCCGGATTAATCATGCACCTGCGTGGCTGCGGCCGACGGGCTCATGACCTATCCGCGAACACGGGCCATTCACGAGCCCTTCGGTCGGGTGGACCGGTTCAGGAGAATAGATCCTGCATCTTGTCCCGGTAGGAGCGGCTCATGGTCAGCTTGCTCCCATCGTGCAGGATGACCGCGTACTCGCCATGGAACCAGGGCTGGAACTCCCGGACGGCGTCCAAGTTCACGATTGTCGAGCGGTGGATTCGGAGAAAGCGCGAGGGGTCGAGGCGTTGCTCGGTTCCGTTCATCGTCTCCCGGAGCAGGTGCTCCCGTCCATCCGTGTGCAGGCGGACGTAGTTGCCGGCCGCTTCGATCCAGCGAATGTCCTCCACTTTCACGAAGAAGATCCTGCCCGAGGCCTTGATGACGAAGCGATCCGTGAAGCCGTCTGGGCGCTTCAAGTCCTCGATCAGGGACAGGAGCCTCAAGCTCAGTTCGTCTCCGTCGGCCTTCTCCTGCCCTGTTGCCCGGGCGTGTTCGAGGGCGCTCCGAAAACGCTCCTGGTCGAAGGGTTTGAGCAGGTAGTCCAGGGCGTGCACATCGAAGGCCCTGAGGGCGTACTGGTCGTAGGCCGTCACAAAGATGGTGGGAGGCATCGCGTCGGCGCCGACCTCTTCCACAACGCCGAAGCCATCGAGTCCCGGCATCTGCACATCGAGGAAGACGAGATCCGGTTGCAATTCCCCAATGGCCCCAACAGCGGACAGACCATCGCGGCACTCGCCTAAGATCTCGACGTCCTCCTCGCGCTCGAGGAAAGCCCTCAGCCGCTCACGGGCCAGGGCCTCGTCGTCCACGATCAGCACCCGCAACATCAGGCTGGCTCCTTCGCCTTGGTGCTTGCCTCGTCTGTGTCGACCATCTTGAGGGGGAGGCGAATCGTGACGCGCAGTCCGCCGTCTTCCCGGTTGACCAGTTCGAGGGCACAGTCGTCGCCGTAGAGATGGGCTAGGCGGCTCCTCGTGTTAGCCAGTCCCAATCCCCTCCGCTGGATGGTTTCCGGCAGAGGCTCTGGGAGGCCAGGAGTCCGTCTTCCGGCGCCGGACACTCGTGTCCCGTCCGGCAAGATCATTGTGCCATTTGGCGCGGCAGCGCCGCCGGGGCCGTCGAGGGATGGCGAGGAATAGCGTGTCTGATGGGACCCGAGTCCTGGACCGCTGTCGCGAACTTCGAGCGTGATCTGCGTCTGCTCCCGGCGGGCCTCGATCTCGATCCGCCCTCTCTCGGTCTGGGGGGCGATCCCGTGCTTAATCGCGTTTTCCACGATCGGTTGCAGGATGAGGCTGGGAACGAGGGCGTGCTGCGTCTCCGGTGGCGCAAGGACGCGGACCGTGAGGCGGTCGCCGAAGCGGACACGCTCGATATCCAGGTAGCGTTCGAGGAACTCGAGCTCGCGGCGTAGCGGGACTTCTTGGGTTGCCCGGTGCTCCAGGGTCAGCCGGAGCAGATCCGCGAGCCGGATCAGCATGCGCTCCGCCCCGTCCAGGTCACGCTGCATGAGTGTGGAGATTGCGTGCAGGGTATTGAAGAGGAAGTGCGGCTGCAGCTGCATGCGGAGGAGCTGTAGCTGTGCCCGCGCAAGCTGCGCTTCGAGCCGGACCGCTTCGAGACTATGCTGCCGGTTTCTTCTCGCATACTCCACCGCATGGCCCAGGGCGATAATGCCCCAAGTCACGAGCATGCCACTCCAGAGGGAGGTGCGGAGCAAAGAAAGATAGACGGTCCAAAAAGGGGTCTCCATCGGTTCCCAGATGAGGTGAACGTCGATCGTTACGATCAGCAGGGTCGAGAGTGAGTAGATCAGCGCACTCGCCGCCACATGGGTTGTGACGCCGAGCAACCACCGGCGGCCGTGGATCGGCACCCGGCGGCAGAGCCAGAAGATCGGCGGCGAGGCTGCGGCCCAGACGTAGAAGTCCGGCAACGCGGCGAGCAGGGTGGACGCGAGATGGGCTTCACCATGCTGGCGGATCGTGAAGCGATACACATAGTCGGCGAAGGCCAAGCCGACGATGGTCCAGAACGCGAGGTAGAGCCCCCAGAAAAGGAGCTTCCTCTGCGACGACGGTGATAGGTATCCTTTCATTCTCGCGCTCATTCTAGACTGGATTGGTCATGAGCCTTTCGCGGGAATCGTGCAGGATCAGCCGACCGGATGCCGAAGCGCCGCCGTGAGCTCCTCGGCGCGGGCCTTTTCTTCAGGATGTAGATCAGGCTTTGCGAGGACGGCTGAGATCGCCTCGACGGCGAGCGCCGGGTCGAGGGACTGGGCGAGAGTTGCCGCGTTGAGCAGGACGGCCGTTCCGCTCCCGGTCGCGCCGGATCGCACGAGACGCTTCAGGGCATCGAGAGCCCAGTCCGTCTGGCCGTCATCGAGAAAGAGCTGGCTCATCCGGAGGCAGAGGGCGGGATCGGGCATCAGCTGCGGGACTCGACCCATCACTTCGAACCAATGATTGGCGGCTTCGGCGGGCTCCCTGGCTCGGAGTTCGTTCTGGATCAGCTGGAGCATGGCCGGCGCTGCGTGGGATTCCCAACGCTGACTGACCGCGACGTCCCAGAGAGTCAGCGCGACATCCTGATTGGACGGGTCCTGCTTCCATGCCTCCACGAGCATCGCATACGCCTCGTCCGCGCGGCCCTGGCGGGAGGCTGCCAGGGCTTGCTCGATGACGGCGTTGTCGATGACGGTGATCTTGTCCGTGATCGCGCGGTTGACGAAGCGCTCCTCGATGGCAAAACGCTTGATCCCAACGGCTACGAGCGCCCCGAAGGCGAAGCCTCCGACGTGAGCCATGTAGGCCACACCACCCTCGATACCGAGGCCAGAAGCCATCAGCATCATGAAGACCTGCTCTCCAAGCCAGAGCGCCAACATCAGCCATGCCGGTGCCATGAAGGTCCCGCGCCAGATCAAGCCGACCATGTAAAAGAAGCGCATCCGGTTCTTGTAGTGCCGGATCATGAAGGCGCCCATGACCCCCGCGATCGCTCCGGAGGCTCCGATCATCGGGGTTGCCGAGTCCAGGTGGGCGGCGGCGTAGCTGAGCGCGGCGGCCAGTCCGGAGAGAAGGTAGAACGCGGCGAAGAGTGGCCGACCCCATACGTCTTCGATGAAAGGTCCAACGAGGAAGAGGATCAGGAGGTTCCCGATGATGTGACCCCAGCCACCGTGGAGGAACATGTGGGTCACGAGCGCCAGCGGAGAGATCCGGGATGGTACCAGGCCCCACTTGAAGAACCCATGGTCCATCAGTCCGGTCAGACCGGTGCTGGTGAGCGAGTCGAGGTGGTTCTGCTGTTGGCTCAGCTCGAGATCGAGCTTGGGTTTCTTCGCGGCATAAGGCTTGGCGGCCTCGAGAATGAGCCTGCGTGTCTCCTCGTTTGTGCCGCGGAAGATCAGTTTCTCGAGTTCGGGGTCCGCCCTGAGATAGGGATGACTGAAGTAATAGTCGACGGCCTCTTCCAGGGCGGCAGATGCCTTCTGATCCATTGGCGGGTTGCCGAAGCCGGTGAGCACGAAGCTCACCACGCAGAGGATCATCACCCCGTAGGTGATCCAGGGGAGGCGGCGGACCGTATTGTCTTCTTGCCCGATGGGGATCAACAGCATGCAGATTGCTCCTGCATGCGAATATTGAGTCCGCGTCTACCCGGTGCACGTCCCCTCGAGCGGCCTCATTCCGGTGGATCCTCAGGAAGCGCTGGTCTCCGAACCCTTCCGCTGCGGTTCGTCTTCAGGAGGAACGCCGGCCATCCGTCGCGGCCGGTGCGGAATTCGGCGGGAAGATAGTCATCGGCCTCCGGCCGCTCGTCTCCTGGCCAGGTTTCTCCGCGTTTCTCGCGCTCGCTGAGATCCTTCTCGAAGTCCTCGCGGAAATCCTCTTCAGCCAGCCTTCGCTGGAGCAGGGTCTCGTTCGCGCTCGGGAGGGTTTCGAAGAAGAGTGCACGGTCCTCGAGAGACCAGGCCAGGGGGATCGAGCCGACACGCTTGCCCCAGTTCCAGTTCAGGGTCTGGCCCCGATTCGTGACTCTGAGCCTGGCGGGCGCATTCGTGATCATTCGGGCAGCATCTGCCGGAGGCAGCATCAAGCGGCCCTCGGCATCGATTGGATAGCTTTGCAGGGGATAGGGCAGCGTGATCCTCCGGTTTTCGCGCCGGTCACAGGCCCTGAGTGGTTCCTCGTGGCGGGCGAAGGTTTCGAGGATCACCTTCCCGCAGGGCGCACCCCTCCGGGCACGCAGGCCGGTCGTGGCATCGACCAGTGTGCGCGTGACGCCTGGTGGCCGCACAAAGTCCTGCACAGGCTCGCCCTCGAGCCCCTCGTCGAGGAAATGGGTCCAGATGGGCAGCGCGGCCCGTGCGCCGGACTCGCGCTTTCCCAGCGTTCGATTGTCCTGATGTCCCACCCAGACGCCAACGGCGATCGAGGGTGTGAACCCGACGAAGAGGGCGTTGTTGAAGTCGTCGGTCGTGCCTGTCTTGCCTCCCACCGGACGCCCCAGAGCGAGGGCCCCACGCCCCGTGCCATGGAGGACGATGCCCTCGAGAAGCGAGACCATCATCGCGGAGACCTCGGGTGTGAGCACCTCGCGAGCCTCGGGTGCTGCCGCAAGGAGCAGCCGTCCGTCCGAGTGGCGCACCTCACGAAGCAGTCGCGGCTTGACCAGCACGCCTCCGTTGACGAAGGCCGCATAGGCGGCGACCAGGTCTACCAGCTTGACATCGAAGGAGCCGAGGGCGAGGGAAGGGAAGGGTTGCAGGTCTGACGAGATGCCCAGACGACGAGCCATGTCGACTGCCGGTTGGTAGCCCAGAGCATCCAGAAGTCGGACGGTTGGAATATTGCGGGAATGTTCGAGGGCGTGGCGCAGTGTCACGAAACCCTCGTAGTCGAGTTCGTAATTCTCTGGCTGATAGGGTTTCGGAGACCCAGCATCGACGAGCACGGTCGGCACGTCATAGAGGCGATCCGTTGATCGGAAACCCTGCTCCAGCGCAGCGGCGAAGATAAACGGCTTGAATGCAGATCCCGGTTGTCGTCCCGCCTGCATCGCCAGGTCCCACTGGGTCTTCTCGAAGTCCCGGCCACCGACGTGCGCGAGGACCTCACCGGTTGCGGCATCGATGGCGACGAGGGCTGCCTCGGCGCTCGGCTCGGCGGCCAGATCGACGCGAATGACCTGCCCCTCCTGGCCGAGTTTGACGACCTTGATCGGGATCAGCGCGTTCACTTCGAGGAGCGAGTTGAGCGTCTTCTTGCCCGTCCAGGCGATCGACCGGGCATCCATCGTGACCCGTGTCCCGCCGATGCGAATCGTCGCCTGTTTCTTGTCGATTGACTCGACGAGCGCGGGAAGGATGTCGTCTACTTGCTGCTCGTGGAACCAGGCGGGGTCTTGGTAACTCGCAGGGTCACTGCCTTCGGGTAGGGGCTGGGGCACGGGGAGCTGCTTCCAGCGCCTTCCGTACTGGTCGAGGCCCCAGCGTACCGCGCGTTCCGCCGCGATCTGCAGCTTCGGGTCGAGCGTGGTTCGTGCGGTGAGCCCCTCGCGATAAACCGCCTCCTCGCCATACTCGGCGACCATGAAGCGGCGCACCTGCTCGATGAAGTGGGGTGCGAGCTTGCGGGTCGGCGTCTTCTTGGCCAGCGTGATGGGAATCTTCTTCGCTCGCTCGGCTTCCTCCGCGACGAGGACCCCCTCCACCACCATGCGGTCGAGCACATGATTCCGGCGGTGCAGCGCGCGCACCGGGTAGCGCAGAGGGGTCAGCTTCTCCGGAAGATTCGCGAGGCCCGCGAGCAGCGCGGCTTCGGGAAGGTCGAGCTGGCTGGCGGGCTTATCGAAGAAGAAGCGCGAGGCGGCCTCGACTCCGTAGCGGCCGTGCCCGAGATAGATCCGGTTGCAGTATTGGGTGAGGATGTCTTCCTTGCTGTAGTGAAGTTCGATCTGTGAGGCATAGACCGCCTCGAGCACTTTGCGCTTGAAGGTCTTCCGATGGTGGAGGAACTCGTCCCGCGCGAGCTGCATGGTGATCGTGCTCGCGCCCTCAGCGCGGCGGTTCGAGCTGAGGTTTCTTAGCGCGGCCCGGGCCACGGCGACGACGTCGACGCCGAAGTGCTTGAGGAAGCGCGGATCCTCCGTGGCGACGATCGCCTCGACGAACCAGTGGCTTACCTCGCTGAGCGGGACGGGAATGCGCTTCTGCTCGGCGAAGGAGTGCAGTGGCTTTCCGTAGCGATCCTCGAGCACGGAAACCTTGGACAGGGTCATCAGGTCCATACGGTCGATACCGGGCAGTTCACGCATCAGCGCAAAGCCGGTGACGACACCAAGGGCGACCGCTGCCACGTGGAGGGCAGCGACCCAGATCCAGGTGCGGCGGGAGAGCTTGAAGAACTCAAGATATTTCAGCATCGGCAGCATTCTAGCTCTTTTCGGGTCCTCGGCAGAATCTGTGGGTTCCCTCCGGCTCTGGCACCTTGCTAAGTTGTGGATACATCGCGCTTTTGAAGGTGTGCGCAGTGCGAAATCCATACGATCTTCTGGTGGCGACTTTCCGTTGCTTGTTCAGACCCTCGACAAACACAGGTGGAGAACTCTCGTTGCGCACGACACCAGGCGAACAGAAGGTCCCGCCGGCCTCGCATGGAGCAGGCGGTCTTCTTCATGGCTTCGATTCGCGATCTCATGGTGCGGGTGCGGCAGAGACCGGGGTCGTGGGCAGACCGGTCGGGTCGGGCGTCGTCTCCGAACGGATCGAGAGCCTCCTTCAGCAGTGACTGCGGGGTGAGGGGGCTTCGGCTCGGGATCCAGCACGGGACCTGTCAGAGGAAGTGTGCGGTGTCCCGTGGCCGCCGCGCTGTCGTCCTTCGCCTCGCCTCCC
>JANTFM010000011.1 GCA_024763475.1 Acidobacteriota bacterium
CTCAAACAGCCGAGCTGTACCTGTAGGGTACTCCGCAGGCTGTTTGAGCCGAGTACGGGTGCGAGGGCCCGAAAGGGCCCGGCCAGTGTGCAGATACTCTGTTTCGAACGAAGGGCTCATGCATATTCCGGGTTAGCCCGGTTCTTCGCTCTCATCCGTTTGCTGCGGTGCAAAGCGCGCGCGGTAGATCAGGAAGGCTGCCGAGGCCATGACCATGGCGAGAGAGATCCACTGGCTGGTGCTGAGGAAGCCGAAGTGCCCCCGGGCATCCGAGCGCAGGAACTCGAGCAGGAAGCGTTCGGCACCGTAGAGGCCTGCCCAAACCGGCATGATGGTCCACGGTCTTGGCTTCCGCTTCCAGATCGCGAAGCAGATCGCGAAGTTGATCATCTCGAGCAGGAACTCGTAGACCGGACTCGGGTGACGGGGAGAGTTCAGCGGTGTGCCGTTGAGCCGGTGCGCCAGCTCACTCGTATAGGTGATGGCCCAGGGCAACGAACACTCGCCGCCGTAGCAGCAGCCACCTAGAAGGCAGCCGATACGCCCGAGGCCGTGCACGAGCGGGATCGTGGTAAAAAAGACGTTCGTCACGACGCCGAAGTGAAGCCCGGCACGCCTGGAGAAAATCCACGCGAACGCGGCGCCCGTGAGGGCGCCTCCAAGCCATACGCCGCCGCCCATCAGGATACCGACGATCGAGCGTTGTCCGGAGAGGAGGTCTGGGAGGAAGACGAGCCCGTTCGCCAGTTTCGCACCGAAGAACCCGGCGACGATGGATCCGAAATAGAGGTCCATCCAAGGCGCGTCCGCGTCGCTCAGTCGCCCCATCCATCGGACGAGAATCCAGCCGACTACGACGGAAAGTGCGAAGAAGAATCCATAGCTTCCGATGACGATCGGGAAGCTCTTGCCAGCGATCGTGATCTTGCCGAAGTCCCACAAAACTGGATGCACGGTGTGAGTCGCTCCTTCCGAAGAGATGATCGAATCTACCGGAGCAATCCCAAAGCGCCAACTTCTGCGATTGGATGCTGAGGGCGCGCGCAAGAAGAGCTTCTCAATCTCGCATCCCATCTCCGGGCCATTCTCGTCTCGGGCTCGTTCGCGCAATCCTCGACGTCACTCTGCAACACTTCTGGTTTCGCCCCGTCGCCCGCGCTACAACTGACCCGAATGCGGACGCGAGACCTGGGAACTCATTCTTGCGCGAATCCTCAGCTCGGACGAGTCTTCATGAAGCTTTGCATCGTGGAGCGAAGAATGTTGCACCTCGCCAATCCGGTAGAATCGTGCGTCCGCGCGTCATGTGGCGAGCAAGTGCGGTATCTGGCGGAACGGCTTTGTCGCCAATAGTGGCGTGCAACATTCTTCGCTCCAGGGCGGAAGCTTTGAGGCGAGATGCCGCAGCGATGCGCTGGATGGCCCGCAGGTCGTCATTGTCGAAGGAGCCATGATCGTAGGCTACTCCGCTGGGAGGGAACTGCGGGTACGGGTCGGAATGCCCGCAAGGGCTTGACCAGCGTGCAGATACGGTGTTTCGGGCGAAGGGCTCATGAATGCCGTCCGGACTAGAGCAGGAGCTTGAGAGAGAGTCCCAGGGCGCCGAGTGCGAGCAGGGCTCTCAGCAGCGTCTCGCTTCCTTTCATCGTCACTTTCGCGCCGACAAAACCGCCCGTGGCAAGTCCCGCCGCGAGCAGCAGGCCGAGTCCCCAGTTCACAGCATCTCCCGCGAGGAAAACGGGAAGCGCCGCGAGTTGGAGGGCGAGAACGATTCCTACCTTCAGCGCATGGACGCGCACGAGCGGAAGATGCTCGATTCCGGAGAGAGCGAAGATGATAAGAAAGCCCACGCCCGCTTGGATGAAGCCTGCGTAGAAGCCGATTGCCGCGAACGCCAGCCTTGTCCATGGTGAACGCATCTCGAACAGCTCATCAGCTCTGTCGGTTCCGCGCCGGCCCGAGAAAACGATGATGGCGGCCAGCGAGATCATCACGACACCCAGGACGCGGCGGAAGAGCTCATCTGAAATAGTGACTCCAAGGTATGCGCCAAGGAGAGTCCCCGGAAGAGCACAAGCGATCAGCGGGAGTGTCGCCCGCATTCCCCGAACGCCGCCCTTCCGAAAGGTGGGCACCGCGACGAGGTTCTGCACGATGATCGCGACGCGATTCGTGCCGTTGGCTACGGGACCGGGAAGTCCGCCGACCAACATCAGGAGTGGAAGCGTGAGCGTTGAACCGCCGCCGGCCGTGACGTTGAAGAAGCCTGCGACCACGCCGACCAGCAGCACGCCGATGAATGCGATCGGATCGCTGCCGACGAGATCGTGAAGGTTCCACATCGCAGCAGAATACCCCGGTCTCGACTGTAGGTGGACAAAAACAGGGTGTGGTTTCGTCTGGCGAGCAATGGGTCCTTCGGCACGACGTCCCGGTGTGCGTGGCTGCTTAGGGCCCGCGCGAGAATAAACTCCTATTCTCGCATCCCATCTCCGGGCCGTCTTCGGCCCGGGCTCGTTCGCGCAATCCTCGACGTCGCTCTGCTACGCGTCCGGTTTCGCTCCGTCGCCCAAATCAGGTCTGACCCGAATTTGAGCGCGAGAACTGGGACCCTATTCTTGCGAGATCCCTATTGTTGGCGAGGCGCTGCAACCGAGCGAGTCGTGGGCTGTAGCCGTGATGGCTCTTTCTGAAAGGCGCGTCACCGAGACGCTCCCGGGCGCCGCCGACAGGATCTGCTCGGCACACCAAGACGGTCTTCAAGTGCGACACGAGACGGCCTTCAAGTGCGACACGAGACGGTCTTCAAGTGCGACACGAAACGGTCTTCAGGTGCGACACAAGACGGTCTTCAAGTGCGACACGAAACGGTCTTCAGGTGCGACACGAGACGGTCTTCGGGTGCGACACGAGACGGTCTTCAGGTGCGACAGAAGAGCACCAAAAAGTAAGGGCTTGGTGCTCGTCTCGGCGTACACTTCAGCAGGATGTGGCGCCTTCGTGTCCCGACACGGAAGTCTGTCAGGTCTTCTCGGCGAGTGATCGGCGACCCTGCTAACGCGGGCCGACGACGGTGGCCGGGAGTCTGCGAAGGAGGCCCAACACCGCCAGAGGTGTCGAGGGTCGGCGAAAGATGCGGCGGATTTCCATCTCGGGGCACAAGGCGGTAGGGTTTGGTGTGCCGATAGGTCCATCTGAGTGTGAGTTTCGAGCCGGGAGAGGCGGTAGGAGTCTTGTCGAGCAGAGCGGAAGAATGCCGTTCCAGGCGGCGCGTTCTTGTCCTTGAGGCGAACGAGGACCACGCGGAGCTCATCGTGGAGATCCTCGCTGACGGAGTTCCTGGAATCGAGGTCACCAGCTCGGCGGTGCCGCCCTCGACGCCTGCGAATCCTCCAGATGTCGCCATCATCTCTCAGGCGCTCGAATCGGGTCCTGTTCTCGCCTGGCTGGATGCGCTGGAGGCGGCCGAGGAACGTCCACAGGTCCTCCTCATCTCCAGCGATGAGAATCGCTGGAGTGAACAGTCTGTTCGCTCTTCTCGCGCTGACCAGCAGCTTGAGAAGTCGGGGGGAATCGAGTTCGTCAAGGCCCTGGTCCGTGCGGTAGCTCGCACCGCCTCATCTTCTTCCAAGGGGCGCCTCCCCGTGATTCCGAAAGCGAAGGCACACACCGAAAAGACGAAGGAGGCTCCTCGGGGAGCGAGTCTCGCTATCCTTCACGTGGATAAGGGCGGCAGGCTCGTCTCCGCCAGCGCCGACTCCGCCTCCGTTCTCAAGATTGACGAGGCAGAATTGACACCAGGCTGCGCCGTCGATGAACTCCTGGGAGTGGTTTGGCGACAGCTTCCCCGCGGCTCGTGGGGAGTCCTCGGCGAGGAAGGTTCTCTTGCGGCCCGGATGATCAAGATCGGGGATGAGGGTTTCGTTCTCCTCGCGCTGGATTCCGAAGCCGACCCCGACCTCCCCGAGGCTCTTGGTGGGCTCACGACGCGAAACACTCTGATCGGTCATCGGCATAGCGTCGTCACTGGGGTTCTGACTCAGGAACTGCGCGAGATCCTCGACGTTCTCGATTCCCTGGCCGCGCTGATGAACGCTGGCCGGGAGGGAGGAGAGGGGCTGTGGGCCCGCTCGCGATATGGTGCGAGTCTCTCCCGCGAGCTCCTGCGAGCCCAGGCCATCGTGCATCGTCTGGAGGCCATTCATGCTCCGGCGAGGACCAGCCTGCGCAGCTACCGCCTTGAGCTTGATGACCTCATCTCCCTCAGGGCGGATGCCTGGCGTCTCTTCCAGCGTGAGCAGGTGCGGCTGGAGCTGGACCTCGGCAGGAAGCCGACGGGTGTGCGTGTCGCGCCCGGGGTGCTCGGTCCGGTCATCGATGCCCTGGTTGACGCCCATCTCTCCAGCGTCGAGCCAGACGGCACGGTGATTGTCTCCGCGGGCCGTGTCTCGCTGGACGAGACGTTCACACGGGCATGCCCTGGTCTTCGAGCAGGCGCTTACGCCCGGGTACGAATCGCGGCGAGCGTCGGGGACTCCCTTCGTTCGCACGGCCGGGAGGAGCCACGCCCCATCGATCGATCGCTGACCGAACTGGGGATCGCCGCGGTCAAGGCCCATGGCGGCTATCTTCGCAGCTCTCGCAAGAAGGCGGTTTCTCGCAGCGATTTCTTCCTGCCCGCGGAGCGCACGCTCCCGGGGGTTACACCGGATCGGGAGCCAAGTGTTCTCGTTGTGGACGACGAGGAGCGTGTGCGGAACATCTCCGCCGAGATTCTCCGACAGGCAGGATGTCGCGTCGTGGTCGTCGGGTCTGGAGAGGAGGCCGTCAACCTCTACCTGGCGGGCTGCCGCTATGATCTCGTGCTCCTGGACTTCGCCATGGACGGCATCGACGGGAGCGAGACCTTCGACTACCTGCGCGCTGCGGACCCTGGCATTCGTGCCGTCCTCTGCACCGGCACACCCAGCAGCGACGGCGTTGTGCGGATGTTCGAAAAGGGCCTCCTGGGTCTCCTGCTCAAGCCGTTTCGCATGAGCAAGCTCCTCGATGTGACGCGAGCCGCCTTGGGCCGCCCGCTCCTTCGCCCGGCGGCGCCCCTTGAAACCCAGCGCAACTAGGCTCGGTGCCAGTCACCGAACCATCTCGAACGAGTCATCGAACGATCTGCGGAAGGGAGCCAGCAGATCGGTGCCAGTCACCGAACGATCTCCAAACTCCCGAGTTGGGTAGCTGGCACCGGACTATCTTAGGTTCGGTGCCAGTCACCGAACCATCTCGAACGAATCATCGAATGATCCGCGGAGGGGGTCGGCAGATCGGTGCCAGTCACCGAACGATCCAGTCACCGGACGATCTCCAGACTCCCGAGTTGGGTAGCTGGCACCGAACTATCTCGAACGGGTCATCGAACGATCTGCGAAGACGCCGGCAGATCGGTGCCAGTCACCGGGCAGATCGGTGCCAGTCACCGAACGATCTCTGAGCTCCTGAGTTGGGTGGCTGGCACTGAACAACGAGTTGGGTAGCTGGCACCGAACTATCCAGACTCCCGAGTTGGGTAGCTGGCACCGGACGATCTCGAACGAGTCATCGAACGATCGGCGGAGGGGCCAGCACCTGTTGTTGCTGTGGAGTTCGCGCGAGGGTCAGGGCGCGGACTTCTGCGGCTCCAGCCTTGAGCAGGGTCGAGGCGGCCTGGCTCACGGTCGTTCCCGTGGTCACGATGTCGTCAATCAATAGGACACGTTTGTCCTTGATCTCTGCGCCATTTGCGGCGAAGGCGCCGCGGAGGCCCTGCAGACGCTGCTGCCGCGTTTGTCGCGTTTGAGAAGGGGTCGTGCGGGTCTTGCGCAAGGCAGAGGGGTGGAAGGGGAGCTCAAGGCCGCTGGCAACCTGACCTGCGAGTTGCCGCGTCGTTCTGCGGCGTGCGCCCCAGCGGAGGGGATCCGGGGGAACGGGGACGACGAGTTCGGCGGAATAGTCAGAGCGCATCTGATGCGAAAGGACCATCCGTGCAGCCAGGGGATTCAGGAGGGTGCGCTGGCCGAGGAATTTCAGCAGGCGGTGAAGGGTCACGAACGCCTCACGATACTCGTAGGCCGCTATGATCTGCGGCACCTGGATGGGAACGCGACGCAGGGCATGGCAGTCAGGGCAGCGCTCGCCCTTCGGTACCCCCGGGAGGTCGCAGCGCTCGCAACCGGGGCCAACCCGTACGGGAAGCCCCGCCCAGCAGGGGACACACACGCCGCCCTCCGCGCTCTCGCCCAGATCTTCCCCGCAGAGTGCGCAGGGACCTGGGAAGAAGAGCGCGGCGAGGGCGCTCAGGTGGGGTAGGACAGCCGAGGACAGCATGGTGCGAAGATCGCTAATTGGGCGCTTCATGGTGTGGAGATCATGATCGCGGAGGGGATGCGTCATGGCGTGGAGATCGTGATTGCGTGATGGGTGCTTCATGGCGTGGAGATCATGATCGCGGAGGGATTGCGTCATGGCGTGGAGATCATGATCGCGAAGGGGTTGCGTCATGGCGTGGAGGTCGTGATTGCGTGATGGGTGTTTCATGGTGGAGAGCATCGCACCGAGGGGACGCCGTGATCGCGTCGATGGTAGACAGATCTCCCGCATCGTGGACTATGGGTTGGGGCACCCGTGTCGATCGGTCCTGGGTGAATCCAGCGCGAGTGGAGGCCCATGGCGGAAGAGAGCCTTCACTTTAGTATTGGCGAACGCGCCCTCGGTGTCCCGACCCGGACGTCCGTTGCGTATTCCGACGAGCCATCGGCGGTCTTGGCCAGGCGGGCCGATGACGGTATGCCGGGAGCACGCGGAGGAGGCCCAAAGCCGTCAGGGGTGCTCCTGGCCAGCGAAGTATGTGACGGACTTCCATGTCGGGACCCTCGCCGTGGGTCGGGGTCCCGGTGCCCTCCCGCGCCATGTCTGCGGCGGATGCGGTGTTCGATTCCACGTCATGCCCGCGGAGGCTACGGCGTTCCGTCCAGAGCTGCGACGCTCAAGGAATCCGGGGCCAGCTGAATGCTGCCGAAGGCGCCGCACTCGGGGCATCGGTGGTTCCAGTTCTCGTGGCCTGCGTGGCAAGATGTGCAGCGATACTCGCGAAGCGTCCAGCCGGGACTATCGAAAACACTGTGGTAGAGCGTTGCGGCTCGCGAGTTGTTGCGGCGGCGCTCTTCGACTCGCGCGAGGTAGATCGTGGGCGCTGCGGCGCCGTCACCCTCATTGAGTTGTTGGGAGAACTGTTCTGCGGCTTCATCCAGCATCTCGAGCCTGAGGTAGAGCTTGCCGAGAACGAAGCGCGCATTGCGTTCATGCTGCCGGGTGGCGACCACACCTCGAAGTGTCGAGATGGCTTCCTCCGGTCGCTCGCGGGCTAGGTCCGCTTCCACGAGCCCATCGAGGATGAATGCGTCGCCAGTGAGCTTGAAGCCGTCAATGAGAGACTCTCGCGCTGCCTCAATCTCGGCCGCGTCCCTCGCGAGTTCGATCAGGAGCAATCGTGCTGGCGAGTAGGTCGGCTCCTCCTTGATGATCTTGCGCAGCATGCCGGTCGCCGTGCGCATCTCGCCTTCCTCGGCCTTGGCTTGTGCGAGCTCGGTCCGGATTCCCAAAGACTGTGCTTGGTCCTCGTCGGTCAGGCCGTCCTTACGGCCGAGGACACCCTCGAGTCGTCGCGCGGCTTCGGCGGCAGCAGCCCAATCTCCCGATCGAATCTCGAGTTCGCGAAGATTGCGCAGGGGGCCGATCGAGCTCTTGGGATTCTTCTCAATCAGGGCCGAGAGTTCCTTGCGAGCCTTGTCCAGTTCCCCAAGTTCCAGGAACTCGAGTGCGAGCGCGTGTCCGGGCTCGTCGCTGAGCGGATTGAGCCGCCGGGCCTCCTCGTGGGCGCCGACCGCGTCCCTCAGTCGGCCCATCCGGTGGAGCAGGTCGCCCAGGCGCATGCTGGCATCGAAGTGGCCGGCACTCTTGTGCCCGGCCTCCCGGTAGGCCTCGATGGCCTGGGAGAAGCGGCCCTCCCTTTCGGCTTGTCGGCCCGTCTCAATCACGCGAAGGACGGATTCGCCGCGGCGCGCGGAGAGCATGCCCCGGGCACGGTGGAATCCACTGCGGCCCAGTCCCGAGACCTGCAGGACGAGGGCGACCAGCGTACCTGCGGCAAAGGCACCGAGAAGCGCGCCCCAGACCGGAGTACGATACCCCGCGGTCTCAAGAGGGAGGGTCAGTATCAGCCGGTTTGGCAAGAGGATGAAGACGACGCCCGCGGTGATGGCCAGCAGGAGTACGACGGCAATGAAGGTTCGAATTCGCATGAGGAAGCGAGGTTAACCGTGCCGCTTCCATGTGGTCAAGGTCTCCTGCGACGTTCCATGCACGGATCTTCAGTGCCGGGAGTAGGGATGTCCAGCCTCGGCCGCCAGGGCGCGGTAGATTTGTTCGAGCAGAACGACCAGGGCCAGTTCGTGGGGCAGGGTGATGCGGCCAAGAGATACGGTGCGCTGGCACCGCTTGCGGAAGGCATCGGAGAACCCGTCGGCACCGCCGAGGAAGAACGCGACGTCACCTTGGCGCCGCCAGGCCCCTAGCTCCCGGCGAAAGTCACTGGAACTGAGTGAGTCTCCCCGCGCGTCGAGGGCGACGGCGACGCCGCGCTTCGGGATGAGCCCGGCCAGGGCGCGACCTTCCTCCACGCAGCGGTCGGTACTGCGCTTCTGGCGCGAGACCGTGACCTGCTGACGCAGACACTTGGCATAGCGGCCGATGCGGGTCAGGAACTCCTCTTCGAGCTCGAGGGCGGGTCCACGGCGGGTCTTGCCTACGGTGACAACGCGCAGAGCTGGTCCTTTCGCAGTCACCTTCGCCTACTCCGCAGCGGGTTCGTCGGATGCCTCGGGTTTGGCTCCTTCCTCGGCACTCTCGTGCCAGAGCGATTCCAGGCGGAAGAAGTCGCGTCCCTCCTCGGAGAAGATGTGCACGATGAAGTCGCCGAAGTCCAGGAGGACCCATTCGGTTGAGTTGCGGCCCTCCACTCTTGGACGCAGGCCGGTAGCGTCTCGCACAGCGCTTTCCACACCCTCTGCCAGCGACTTGATCTGCCGCTCCGAGGAGCCGTGACAGATGACGAAGACGTCGCACAACGACGTGCGTCCCCGCAGGTCGATCGTGACCAGTCGCTCCGCCTTGCGGGTCTCGAGCAATTCGATGGCTGCTTGGAGGGCTTGATCTGCCCGGTCGGTCATCTTGCGTTTCCTCCGGTGTACAGGCCGCGCGTGCGCAGGTAGTGCAAAACCGCGGGGTCAAGCGCTTCGATGTCCTGCTCTCCCGCCGCGAGTTGCCGCCGGACCTCGGTTGCGGACCAGGGGCAGGGTTCCATCGCAATGTCGAAGACGCCGAGCGAGCCCCGGGAGAGCTTGGCCGGATGCGTCTTCAGGCGGGCGAGGTCCCCCTCCCGCAAGGCGCGGACGCCGTCTGCCCCCGGGCGGGCGATCACTGCCAGGTGGGCCAGGGTCGGGATCCTCGGAGCAGAGCGCCAGTTGGGAAGATCGTCATAGGAGTCGCCGCCAATGATGAGAAAGAGCTCGGCTCCTGCCTGCTCCTGCCGCAGCTCGTCGAGGGTGTCCACGGTGAACGACGTGCCCTGGCGCAGGAGTTCCCTGGGAGAGGGAGCGATGTGGTCTTCGTTCCTCAACATCAGGGCCACCATCGCATAGCGGTCGATCGCCTCCGCCCGGGGCTGATCGCGATGGGGCGGAATGGCAGACGGGATGACCTCGAGGCGATCGAGTCCAAGTTGCCTCTGTGCCGCTCGACAGAGCGCAAGATGGCCCAGGTGAGGCGGGTCGAAGGTGCCTCCGAAGACGCCGATCTTCATGGCCTCTCCGGGTCGCTGGCCGCGTTCTGCCTCTCGAGGACCTTGCTGTGGAGGGCTTGGACGAGTTGAGGCAGGCCGGCCCCGGTGGCGGAGGAAATCTTGAGGAAGGGCTGCTCCCTCTCCGCTGCAGCCCGGCGAAGAGAGTCGAGGCGCTCGGGATCATCGAGTGCGTCGATCTTCGTGGCCACGATCACTCGGTCGCGAACGGCGAGCTCGGGGGAGTACGCACCGAGTTCCTGTTCGAGGACTTCCAGCGACGCGAGCGGGTCCTCCTCGGTGGACGACGAGACGTCGACCAGCATGGCAAGAACGCGACAGCGCTCCACATGACGCAGGAAACGGTCTCCGAGTCCGCGCCCCTCGCTCGCGCCCTCGATCAGCCCCGGGATATCCGCGACGACGAAGGTGCGAAAGTCTCCCGTGTTGACCACACCCAAGTTGGGGACGAGGGTCGTGAAGGGGTAGTCCGCGATCTCGGGTTTGGCCGCCGAGATGCGGGAAATGAGCGTGCTCTTGCCCGCATTGGGCAGGCCGACCAGGCCAACGTCCGCGAGCAGCTTGAGGACGAGCTTGAGCCGGAGCTGCTGGCCCGGTTCACCCGGTTGGGCGAAACGAGGCGCCTGCCTCGTGGCCGTTGTGAAAAACGCATTGCCCCGGCCGCCGCGTCCTCCCTTGGCGGCCTGCCAGCGCTCTCCGGCTTCGACCAAGTCGGCGAGGAGGCGCGTGCCGTCCTCGTCGAAGACCTGGGTGCCGAGCGGGACACTGAGTTCGAGAGTCTCGCCGGAACGCCCGGTGCGGCGGCTTCCTTCACCCGGCCGTCCGTTCGGGGCGGAATGCTCGCGCTGGAATCGATACCTGAGCAGCGTGTTCTCGGATGGGTTCGCGACGAGCCAGATCGATGCTCCCGCGCCGCCGTCCCCGCCGGCCGGACCGCCCTTGGCGACGAACTTCTCCCTGCGGAACGCGACGCAGCCGGCGCCGCCGTTGCCACCGGCCAGGGAAATGGTTACTTCGTCGAGGAACATCCGTAACTCCCGGGGGCTCGCTTGCGGAGTGGCCCGGCGCAGCACCATGCCATGCCGGAAGAAGGGCTCACGAAGACTTCGGCCGAGGGACTCCTGCGGGCGAGTGTCGCGTCAGCCAGGTTCGGCGCGCGACCCGCGTCACTGGCAAGGTCTTCGGCGAGCTCAGGCCAATCGCGGGCCCGCGATGGCCTTCCGGGAACCTGCGGAGCAGGCCGAGTACCGGCAGAAGGTTCGAAGACTGACGAAGAATGTAGCGAAGCTGTCTGACGGGACTCTAGATAGACGAATCCCCGGTGCCGCGATGCGGACCGGGGACAGGATCTCCTCGAACCGTTGCGTTCCGTCAAGCTTCTTGTGGCTCGACGAGGATGAACTTGCCGTGCCTGCCGCGGTCATGAAAACGGACCACGCCATCGATCAGCGCGAAGAGGGTGTCGTCCTTGCCGCGCCCGACGCCCGAACCCGGCTTGAGCGGGGTGCCGCGCTGGCGTGTGAGGATATTGCCTGCAATGACCGTCTGCCCAGCGAAACGCTTGATACCAAGGCGCTTCGCTTGACTGTCGCGACCGTTTCTCGAGGATCCACCGGCTTTCTTATGGGCCATGATGCCTCCCTAGTTACCCGGCTGGATCGAATCGATCTTGACCAAGGTGAAGTACTGGCGGTGACCGCGGCTCCGGCGGTACATCTTGCGCCGCTTTCTCTTAAAGACCAGGACCTTCCTGTCTCGTCCTTCCTCGACGACGGTCGCCTTGACGACGGCGCCCGAAACCTGCGGCGCGCCCACCTGGACCTCGCCTCCCGTGTCGAGCAGCAGGACCCGGTCAAAGGTCACTTCCTGGCCGACCTCTGCAGTCAGCCGATCAACTTTAATGGTCTCTCCGGGCGCAACCTTAACCTGGCGTCCGCCCGTTGCGATGACCGCGTAGGACGCGTTCACTGGTGCTTCCTCCTGCTGGGATGCTACAAGAAGCCGGAATTCTAGACAGCCCCCCGTCCTACGTCAAACGAAATCTTCCCGGCTCCCCGGGGTTCTGCTCGCCAGACACCGCCGATCGACCGCGATTTGTCGGAGAGCAGTGCGAATATACAACGAAAGTACTCGCGCGGCCCGCCAAGTATCCACCGTGGAGCGAAGACTGTTGCACCCCCGTTCTCGCCGCGGAAATCGTTCCGCTAGTCTTCGTATCAGCCTGAACTCCGCTGCGCGAGAGGATCTGCCGACCGAATCAGCAGCATGCAACAGTCTTCGCTCCACGGGGCAAAGAAGCGGCCGGGCCAGGATCGTTTCCGATCAAGCTGGTGTGCCGGAGCGGAGCCTGGCGAGTGACTGCTTCACCATCGATTTCAAGGTCTCGACCACTCCCGTGCCGTTCACCGCAACGGCCTCAAAGACCGCTTCGTTCCTCGTTCGCAGCGCGGCAATCATCTCCTCCGCAGGCATCGCCGTCGGGAGGTCCCGCTTGTTGAGCTGGAGGACGTAGGGAATCGTCTGGAAGTCGATGCTGTTCTCCGCGAGGTTCTGCTGAAGATTGCGCAAAGACTCGAGGTTCGCCTCATGCCGCGCCGCCTGGGAATCCGCCACGAAGGCAACGCCATCCGCGCCCTTGAGGATCAACTTGCGGGATGCGTCGTAGAAGATCTGCCCGGGAACCGTGTAGAGCTGAAAGCGAGCCGCGAAACCGCGGATGGTCCCGAGGCTCAAGGGAAGCAGGTCGAAGAAAAGCGTGCGCTCCGCCTCGGTGGCCAAGGTGACCATCTTTCCCTTGGCTTCCTTCTGCGTGTTCTCGTAGATCCACTGAAGATTCGTGGTCTTGCCGCAGAGACCCGGCCCGTAGTAGACCAGCTTGCAGGTGATCTCTCTCGCGGCATAGTTGATGAAGGGCATGGCTCTAGATCCTGTCGCCGAAGAGGCTGTCGATGTCTTCGTCCGTGATCTCGGCCATCGCAGCGCCGAATTCTTCGAGTTCGGGGTTCTCGGCGGAGCGCGAGCGCTCGACCATCTCGTTAAACACGTCTTCGAGATCCGGGGTCATCTGGCGCACCCGCAGCCGGACCAGGCCGAGGGATGAACGTTCGTCGAAGAGGACGACCAGGATCCCGATGGGGCCGACGGCGGACATGTGGAGGTGGTCTTTCTCTCCCTCGTGATAGAGCGACGAGAAGGACTGCTCTCCGACCATCTTGGCCAGGGTCTCTGTGGCGGCAACGTTGCCGGCGACCAGTGAGGCGAGGGCCGTCTTGTCGACATCCGGAAGCTCGCCGGAGGAGGCGATGGGCTGACCGTTGCGATCGATCAGGGCCACGTAGCGGGCGTTGGCGTCGTGCCGTAGTCGCTCCCCCAGGCCCACGACTTTGCGGAACTCCTCTTCGTGGAGGATCAGGTCGGTAGCTGACATCGAGTTCTCCGGAAAACGCTCCTGGCTGCGCCAGGGGCGACAGTCGGGAGTTCTTCGCACCCTCCCCATGGAGGGCCTCAATGATTCGAAACTTAGGTTCCGGAAAGGGGACTCGGCAAGGAGATCAGTCGTCGGGGACCTGCTGGCGTCCTTCGAAAGCCCGGGCCAGCGTGCCCTTGTCGACGTAGTCGAGCTCGCCGCCGACCGGCAGGCCGGTTGCAGGCCGGGTAATGCTCACGGCGAACGGGGCCGCTTTCCGGGCGATGAAGAGGGCGGTGGCTTCACCCTCGACCGTGGGATTTGTCGCGAGAATCAATTCCCGGATCTTGCCTTCGGAGAGGCGTTCGAGCAGGGTCTCGATGCGCAGGTCCTCCGGGCCGACGCCGCGAAGCGGAGAGATCGAGCCCCCGAGCACCTGGTAAACGCCCCGATAGGCACCGCTGCGTTCGATCGCGGCGAGGTTGTCCGGTTGCTCCACCACGCAGAGGGTCGCGTCGTCCCGGCGGACATCGAGGCAGATCGGACAGAGATCTCCCTCGGAGAAGTTGCTGCAGCGCGAGCAGCTTCCGAGCGAATCGGGCAGGCCGGAAATCAGCCCGCCGAGCGCCCGGAGTTCGCCATCCTCCTCGCGGGCGAGGTGAAACGCGATGCGCTGGGCCGAGCGCGGACCGATCCCGGGCCAGCGGAGCAACGCACGGATCAGGGTTTCGAGCGGATCTGGCAGGCCAGGCATCGCGTACGTTCCTAGAGGCCCATTCCCGGGGGGAGGCCGAGTTGGCCGGCGAGCTTGGCCATCTTCGCTTCCACCTCGTCGTCGATGCGCCGCTGGGCATCGGAGATCGCCGCGAGAACGAGGTCCGAGATCATCCCGGCATCCGGCTCTTCGAAGACGTCCTCGGAGATCTTGAGATCCCGTACGTTTTTCTGCCCGTCGACGACGACGGTCACGACGCCACCCCCGGCGCTACCTTCCATCTCGAGTGCAGCAATCTCTTCCTGGACCTTGGCCTGGGCCTTCTGCGCCTTCTGCAACATCTTGCCCATCTTTCCTGGTAGCACCGTGTTCTCCTCGATATGAGCCAAGTGGATCTAGCCACCCGCCTCGGGTTCAATGGATTTGCTTTGGAGGACCACCGCGCCGAAACGCTCGAAGAGCGAGCGGACCGCCGGGTCCTTTCTGGCCTCTTCGAGGATCTCCTCGCGGCTCAAGGCCTTGTGGCTCGGAGTCTTCGCCTCACTGGCTTCGCGGAGGATCTCCACCTGGCGTGGTTTGGGGTAGCCCAGTGCCGCCCACGCTCCTGCGAGGGACTGCTTGCCTTCGTCACTTGAGAGGCGGGCTTGAACGAACTCCCCCGCGTCTTGAGACAGCGTAATACGGAGGCGGCCGGAGTCGTCACAGTGGGTGCTCTTGGCCTGCCGCAGGACCGCGGCCAAAGCCGGGGAGCTGTCCTGCATCTGGCTGGAGAGGTCCGCCAGATCATTTCCGGTCCGGGCCGATGCGCCGGAGTGTGCCACGCGGTCAGGATCCGTTCGAGAGGCCGGGGGGCCTGCGGTCGATGGCTTTGAAGCCGGGGCGCTTCGTTGCGGGCCGCCAGCGGGGCGTCCACTACCGGGGCCGCGACCACCGGGGCCTCCACGACCGGGGCCTCTGCCACCGGGGCCTTCACTACCGAGTCCTCTGCCGCCGGGGCCGCGGCCACTGGGGTTTCCGCCCATGGGAGACCGAGGGCCCGCCGAGATCTCCTCCAGTCGGCCGACGAGTTCTTCCAGTTTCTCTAGCCCGGCCATGCGGGTCATGCGGATGGTCGCGAGGTCTAGCAGCGTTCGCTGGGGACCGCCCTGCCGCAGGCGGGTTTCCGTTTCGTCAAGGACCTTGCCGAGGTAGACGAGCTGCTCAGGGAATGGACCTGAGTCCGCTTTTCCGCCGAGCGTCAGGTCCAGGGCGAGCCTGCGCACGGCTTCGAGGGCCTCGGCCGCAACCGAGCGGAGGTCCTGGCCGGACTCCTCCATGCTGGCGACGACCTCGAGAGCGGCCGGGGTGTCACCGGCCGTTAGGGCCTCGACGTAGCGGGCGATCGCTTCGCCGGGAACGAGTCCCAACGCATCGCGCACGCTCCCGGCATCCACGCTCTGGCCGACGAGCGCGCGCACCTGGTCCATCGCCGAGAGGCCGTCGCGGACCGAGCCGTCGGCGGCCTTGACCAAGAGGTCCAGCGCATCGGAGTCGATCTCGAGCGCCTCGTCCTGCGCAACCCGCTGAAGGTGACCCTTCAGCTGGGCGGGGGAAGGGCTGCGGAAGGCAAAGTGGAGCGAGCGGGATTCGATCGTGGCGGGGATCTTGTGGGGCTCGGTCGTACAGAAGAGGAAGACGCACCACTGCGGCGGCTCCTCGAGGACCTTGAGCAGACCGTTCCAGGCGGCGGCGGAGAGCTGGTGAGCCTCATCGAGGATGAAGACACGATAGCGCTCCTGCCCCGGGGGATACTGGGCCGCCTCGCGCAGCTCGCGGATATCGTCGATGCCGGTGTGGGTCGCGGCGTCCACCTCGAGCACATCGAGGCAGCGTCCCTCGCGGATCTCGATGCAGGCCTGGCATTGGTCACAGCAGTCTTCCGCCGGGCCCTCGGCGCAGTTGAGGGTCTTGGCGAAGATGCGGGCGATCGTCGTCTTCCCGATGCCTCGAGTTCCCGAGAAGATATAGGAGGACGCGAGTGTGCCGGTCTTCGCGGCGGCCCCAAGGGCCTTCGACGGGACCTGCTGCCCCAGCACTTCGGAGAAGCGCTGGGGACGGTAAGTCCGGGCCAAAGGAAGCTGGGACAAGACACCCCCGTAAGAGAACAGAGGAGAAAATAAGGAGGGGCTCGACGAGCCTGCGGCACACCCGACGATCCGCTTACCGCTGCTCCCTTCCGGGCCTGACGGAGTTCACAGGGTCAGGTCGCACAGGTGCGAGCCCCACAAGACCGGGCGAAAACGCCCGGTCAATACACACATTCCGTTGGTATGCCCCTTGGGGAAGCAGCCCACGCCTTTGGCGGAGAGACGGGGATTCGAACCCCGGGTACGGTTACCCGCACACACGCTTTCCAAGCGTGCGCCTTCAACCACTCAGCCATCTCTCCGTTTTCAGCCCGCATATTATGCCTCGTTCTCCGGGCTTGGCCACTTGCTTAACGCCTGGCCCGGAAGAACGCCCTCAGTAAGTCACCGCAGGCCTCCGCGAGGACGCCCCCTTCGACCTTCAGCCGGTGGTTGAGCCCGTAGAAACCGACGGGAATCGTTGCGAGGAAAGCGGTCGCGCCGATCTTCGGGTCCGCAGCCCCGTACACCAGGCGCTCGACACGGGCGTGGATCATGGCGCCGAGGCACATCAGGCAGGGCTCGAGGGTCACGTAGAGCGTGCTTCCCGGTAGCCGCGGGGCTCCGAGCACTTTCGCAGCGTTTCGCAGGGCGTCGATCTCGGCGTGGGCGGTCGGGTCCGCCTCCCCCCGGGTCCCGTTCCGGCCGAGGCCAATCACTTCGCCGTCGAGGAGAAGCACCGCGCCCACGGGAACCTCCCCTCCTTCCGCTGCCGCCCGGGCCTCGGCGAGAGCGGCCTGCATCTGCTGCAGGTCCCGTTCGAGCGGTTGGGGTTTGCTCACAGAGCGTCCCGTCCGCTCTCGCCACCGTGGGTCTTCCGGTAGTTCAGGTCGCGGCAGTGCTCCATGAAGCGGCTCAGCGGATCAACGGCGAAGCGCATCCGGCCACAAGAGCAAGGCCGCTTGAGAGACTCGAACATCGACGGCTCCTTTCTCAGCACCGATTCTATGATGGTGCTTCAGGCCAGACCAACCCTCGGCCGCAGACGCCAGGCGCGGTGCCACAGGAATCGTTTGTGCTATGTTCGAGTCATGGCCAGGCGGGAGGCTCTGATGATCAAGAGGTTCGTGAAGTCCAAGGCATTGTTGTGGTCCACTCTTCTTATTGGCCTTGTTGTTTCCCTGGGGTGTTCGGGTTCGACGTCTCCTGCAGAGCGTGCGCCGGATCTGGCCGTGGCTCCCGCAGACACGGGCTTCCGGCTCGAGGGCGTGGGTTTTGAGACGCCGGAATCGGTGCTCCATGATTCCCAAGCGGACCTCTACCTCATCTCGAACATCAATGGCGGGCCCGCAGCAGCAGACGGTGACGGCTTCGTATCCCGCGTGAAGCCCGACGGGACCGGGCTCGAACTTCGCTGGATCGATGGGGCCTCGGAGGCGGTGGTCCTGAACGCGCCGAAGGGGCTGGCGATCGTCGGCGAGGAGCTTTTCGTCGCAGACATCGATACCGTGCGCGTCTTCGATCGCTCCAGCGGGACTCCGCTCCGCTCCCTCGCCATCGAGGGTGCGAAGTTCCTCAACGACGTCGTCCCAGATGCTAAGGGAGGCCTTTTCGTCAGCGATAGCATGACCCAGAGCGTGCACAGGATCTCGGCGGAAGGGGTCGTGACGACGGTCCTGAGCGATGAGGCCCTTGCCTCCCCGAACGGCCTGGCGATGCTGGGAGAGGATCTGCTGGTCGCCAGCTTCCGGAGCACGACACTCTTCCGCATCTCAGCAACGCGCGAAGCGGAACACGAAGCGAGTCTCCCGGAGCCGGGACTCGACGGCCTCGTCGTTCTCGATGACGGTACGATCCTCGTCTCCAGCTGGACGGGGAGGGCCATCTACTCGATAGATGCCGAGGGGTCGATGGACACCCAAGAAGAGAATCTGCGGGCCCCCGCCGACATCGGCTTCGACCGGATACGCCAGCGGCTGCTGATCCCTCTCTTCCACGACAACGTGGTCCTCGTCAGGCCGCTCTGAGCCGAGGCAGGACGAAAGACCGGGCAAGCGGAGCGGCGCCCGACAGGGGCCTGTCTCGTGGCCTTGGCAAGTCCCGCTGCTCCTTAGTCGTCAATGCCGATGGCGGCAATGCTGTAGCGTTTCGGGTCCTTCCAGGCGATCGGGGCCCCTTGGCATCTCAAAACCATCGATTGGCCATGGTCATTCTCCTCCTGCGCGAGGCACCAACTTCCCATGCTAATGACGTCCTGACATGTTGTCAGGGCAGAAGGTTCACACACGTGGGACAGGGCAGAATTCTGCCGCGCGGCTTGCCTGCCCTCCCAGCAGACCCGAACGGCCGTCGTGCTGTCGTCCTTCGCCTCGCCGCGCATACAAAGAATAGGGGACTATCATGCGACGAAGCCGACGACCCAGGGACACCTCACAAAGCGTCCGTCTTCAGCGATTTCAGCGATTCCCCGCAGACCCGGACGTGGCGCGCCCATAGGGATTCGAACCCCAAACCTCCTGATCCGTAGTCAGGTGCTCTATCCAGTTGAGCTATGGGCGCACATGATTCGACTGAGCGAGGGATCGTAACCGACGTGGTGGGGGTGGTCAAGAAAAAACGGGATCCGCGCGCACGCGCAGGATCCCGTTGGGATAGGACTCGATTCTAGGAAACTTATCTGGCAGGCGAATGCTGCTAGCGCAGGCCCGGGAAGAGCCGGAAACCCCTGCCGCCTACGCGTTCGCCACCGCCGGTGTTCCCTCCGTAGCCCTGTGCCGGGCCGAGCAGGTCGAGGAACTCCTCCGAGGAGAAGGTCTGGATCTCGGGTGGGACATAGGATGTTTCACTCGGGTGCTGCTCCTTGTCCAAGGCTTCCTTCTTGATCTGGTCCATCGTGCTGCTCCTTCCCGCCCAAGGTCGCCGAGCCCAGTTGGCTCAAGCGGCCGAAGTACTCCCCCTAACTTCCAGGCGTTACACGGCTTCGCCTGACCATTAACAACCACAGCTCGTCCGGATCAACTAGTCCGCATCAACCCATACGATGGCACCCTTGGCGCCAAGATCCAAGATCGCTGCGTCAACGTCCCGCCGAACGATCTCAGCCTCAGCCTCCGGGAAGAGCCGGGAAACTTGGGCCGCAATCTCATCGACCCTGTGTGTCCCGTCGCAAAGCTCCCAGATCCTGCGGGCCGTCGAGTTCAGGAGGTGTGTCTGGTCCTTCCCGTCGTCGCGAACCATCAGTTCCGAGCCCAGGTCCACCACCTTCAAATCGACGCGAACTTGGGGGCATTGGGTCATTCGCTACCTCGGCAAAGTTCTCAACCTCTGGCAAGCGCGCGAAATGACGCACTGCCCAAGGCCATTTGCCCTACAGGATAGCGGCTCCAGAACCCGACACAAGCCCCTTTTCGTCGCGAGCAAAGTGCCGAGAGTCCGCTTGAGCTCTTGCTACCCCAATACGGCGCACGCGAGGCACCGACGGACCCAAAAGTCCCATCCGGTCCCCTTAGAGGTACGCCGCTCTGGCAGCGCGAGCAAGGGGAATTTGGCAGCGCGAGCAAGGGGAATTTGGTGAGAGACACCGCGATCGGTTTTCGGAGGAAAAAGTGGGATCGCCGAAGACTGTCTGAAACCTGGGCACATTCGGGGGGATGGGGATGGAAAGTGAACAGGGTCGTCCGCTTGCTGTCGCGCCGCTCCGATCCGGGCCGCTTCCCTTCGCAAGGCCTGAAACACCGTGCGGGTTCAGGCTTTTCCGGGATCGTCGTGGCGCCTCCGAGCTTTGCCAGTATCCTTAGGCGGGCTAAGGGATGGGGATCCCGGGCGAAGATAGCGTGCAGGAATAGGTCACTCCGGCGACGTGTCGGTGGTGAGCAATCGAACAGAGGAAAACAAGTTTCAACAAGTTCGGAGAAGAACGGAACTTGACATCTGGCCCCGATGGGCGCATCCATCAATGGGAAGGCCGCAATTGGCGGCGCGCGTTCGGGGAATGACAGGGGAGTTCGGATGTGGTGGGGATTTTCCCCAAAGCTGCATCACGAGATCTCCGGAGGGCAGGGGTTGTGACCTGGCTCTGCGATTACGTAGCTCCCAAGGGGCGGCTGGCTCGTCCTGTCTCTGTCTTGATTGTCGTGAGTAGCTGTCTCCTTTTCTTGATGGCAGGGCCCTCGGCCCAGGCCCAGGAGGCTGCAGCCGGGGCCACGATGCCCGTCTTCGTGCTGGGAGTCGGGGATCAACTCACCGTCTTCAACTATGCGGAGAACTCCCGCGAGGAATGCCTGATTCGGCCGGATGGCAAGATCTCACTGCCCTTGGTTGGGGAGATTCTCGCGGCCGGCAAAGACCCTTCGAGTCTTGAGAGGGTCATTGAAGCCGCGCTCGCGAAGTTCCAGGAGGCCCCGGATGTCACGGTCATGGTCCGGCAGATCCACTCCTACCGGATCTACCTGCTCGGCAGGGTCAACACGCAACGCATGCTCGAGTCCGTGGTTCCGCTGACCTTGCTGCAGGCGATTTCTATGGCCGGAGGTCTGAACGAATTCGCCAGCGAGCGCGTCGTGATCCACCGTTCGGGGAAGGATGGACAGAAACTCATTGAAGTCGACTACGGCAAGATCCTCAAGGGGCGTGAGCCGGGCAAGAACATCCTGCTGCGCGCCGGGGATATCGTGGTCGCCCAGTGATGGGTGCCCAGTGATGGGTGCCCAGTGATGGGTGCCAGTAACGAAGTGCCAGTGACGAAGTGCCAGTGACGAAGTGCCAGTGATGGAGAGACGAGTCATGAAGCCTGCGCAAGACCGGACAGAATACGAGCCCTGCGGCCGAAACACGTCGTTATCTGTCCGTCAGCCGAGTTCCTCGCTTGCTATGGCCCGGACTCGGATTCCGGTCTTCTGCGGTGTGGCCCTTCTCGTCCTGCTGGCCGGTCTTGTCTCGGTCCATGCCGCGGACTGGTCCTTCGATCCCGTGATCAACACGGGCGTGGAGCTGACGGATAACGTCTTCTCCCTTGGAAGCTCCAACGCGACCGGCAGCTTCGACCCCGAGGACACCAGCTACTTCCTAAGTGTCGGTCTGGTGTGGACCGCCGAGACGCCGCGCTCCCTGTTCAGCTTCAGCTACACACCCTTCGTGGAGCGCTATGCGGATTTCTCCTCGCTTGACAACACGGCCCATCGCGTCGCTCTCACCTGGCACTACCAGACCAGTTCCCGTATCGATTGGGATGCGGGCGCCCGCTGGAGCCGTCAGCAGCGGCAGCGCGTCGTGTTCGACGATCCCGCGCAGGACCAGGTCGTTCTGCCACAGACGGAATTCGACTCTCTCGGCGCACAGTTGCAGGGGCGTTTCGTCCTCAGTGAGCGCTCGCGCATCGTCGCTCTCGCGGGGCTCGGGGGCAGCAGCTACGCCGAGAACGAGATCCCCGGCGAAGACCTGGACGGCGACGGGACGATTGACATTCCGGGGGTCTTCCTGGAAGACACGGACAATCTCTTTGCCCAGGTCGGCTGGGAGACGGATCTCTCGCCGCGAAGCGTCGCAGGCATCTCGACCTACGTCTCCCGCATCGATGAGGGTCGGCGGGGTGAGTACGACGTGTATCGCCTGCTCGGTGTGCTCCAGTGGGGCACCGAGGAGCGGGTCATGACGACCTTCACGCTGGGCGGAGCGACCACGAGTGTGCGCCGCCTGGCCGATGGGGCGGACGAGGCGCTGGTGGACGAGCCCTCGTTCATGGTGGGCACCCTGGGCGTCGAGGGAACGATCTTCGCGCGGACCAGCCTCCGGGGCGGGGTGTTCCGCGACGTCATGAGTTCTGGGGGGACGACCGGTACCGCGCTGAGCACGGGAGCTTTCGTATCGATGAGCATTCCCGTGGGGCGCTGGTCGACGGTTGGTCTCTTCGCGCGCTATGCCAACCGCGATCCGGTGGATGCTGAGCTGGCCGCACTCGAGACCGATACGACCGCGCTGCGCGCCGAATGGGCGCTCGCGATCTCCTCCCGCTGGTACCTGGTGCTGGCCGGGGAGCGTTTTGACCAGAGTTCCGCCCAGGCGACCCTCGATGGGGAGTACAACGTCCTCAGCGCGGGGCTCCGCTGGACACCAACCGCTGCGAGGAGATGAGCTCGGCCATGCCACAGCAGAACCCGCTCATCAAGGAGTACCTGGACATCACCTTCCGGCGGAAGTGGTGGATCATTTTGCCGACCCTTGTCGGGCTCCTGTTCTCGGTCGCGCTCTTCTTCCGTTTCCCGAAGCTCTACCGGGCAGAGACACGGGTGGCGATCCAGGATCAGACGATCTCGAAGTCGATCCTGAATCCGGTGATCGACTTCGAGAGCGCGGACCTGGTGACCAAGATCAACGGGGAAATCACCTCCGAGCAGTACGTTCACAAGCTGAACGAAGTGCTCCAGATCATTGGCAGCGAGAACGAGCCCGAGGACCTTAGCGAACTCGGCAAGAAGCTTGCGGACAACATCACCATCAACAGCAACCGCCGTGATCGCTACTTCACGCTTCAGGTGACCTGGAGGGATGGGCGGATGGCGGCCTCGATCGCGAACGAGCTGGCCGCGATCTACATCGAACGCAACGCGGAACTTCGTGGCGAGATGGCGGACGAGGCAGTCATTCAACTCCGGCAGAAGCGCGAGGGTTATGAGAAGAAACTGAACGCCGTGCGGGATGCGATCCAGAAGTTCCGCGGGGAGCACAAGTTCGAACTCGAGTCCTTCGAGCGCAACAACCAGCAGCAGCTCGAGCGGAACACGGCGGACATCCAGCGCATCGACAGCGATGTTCTCAACTACAACGACGAGATTCGAGACGCGAGACTACAGCTCGAGACGCAGGTTGCAGAGAACGGTGCGCCGGAAAGGGATCCCCGTCTCGACGAGTTGCAGGGTCTGCGCTCCCATCTGGCAGACCTCAGGGCCAGGGGTTTCAAGGATGCTTACCCGGAGGTTGCGCAGCTCAACACCAAGATCGGCGAACTCGAGGACGCCCTCGCGCGGGAGGGTGTCGCCGAGGGCGTGCCAGGGGAGGACAGGTCCTATCTGCGGCAGAGACGCCTGCAGCAGATCGAGCGCTGGCAAGAAGAGATCGAGGTTCTCGAGCGGAACAGAAGTGCACTCCAGGCCGAGAACGAAGTGATCGCGGCCCGCCTGCATCGGACGCCCGGACTGCAGATCGAGCTGAATCGGCTATTGCAGCAGGAGGAGAGCTTCGAGAGCTTCTACCAGGAAGCCCAGAAGAAAGAGATGAAGGCGGTTGAAGGCGCGACGCTCGAGGACTTCCAGGCGGGTGAGAAGTTCCGCGTGCTCAATTCGGCCGTCGACCCGCGCAAGCCCTTCTTTCCCGATCTGCGCCTCTTCCTCCTGATGGGCCTGACGGTGGGGTGCGGGATGGGCATTGCCATCGTCCTGCTCCTTGAGGTCTTCGATCAGTCCTTCAAGAGCGAAGAGCAGCTCGCGGCCTCGATCGACTTTCCGATCCTCGCCGTTATTCCCGACCTGAGCCGGGCGGCGGATCGCGCGCAACGGCGCGGGAAGACACGCGTGCGCAAGAAGAGGGCCTCATGAAGCCGCGTCCTCGCGTGTCGGCCGGAGGGCCGCCCTCCCAGGGTGGTGGAAAATCCAGTGCCGGCGGGGCGTCGCGCCGCAC
>JANTFM010000012.1 GCA_024763475.1 Acidobacteriota bacterium
TGGGGCGCGGGAGGGGGCGTGGAAGGGAGCGGGGTCGGCTTCGCTACCGGATCGGGAACCGGGGGTGGCGTCGTGGCGGCGGCCCGGCGAGCGCGCTCCTTCAGGCTGCCCTCGAGCGCTGCGGCAATCTCCGACGTGGCCGGGTCCTCCTCGACACCCCACGTTGCCAGCAGCCGGGCAATCTCCCTGCGAGCGTGGTCATCGTTGGGGGAGGATCGCGTCATCGAATAGCCGTCCAGGAAAAGTTGAACACAAGGTAAAGACTGCCATTGCTTCCAGAAGGAGCATAATACACGGTGCAGGGCGAACGCAGCCGGGCAAGGAGAGCACGAATCGGAACGCGGAGGCCAGCGTGGGCGGATCGGACAATAGACGAGAAGCGGCAGCTGCGAAGGGCTCTGATCGGATCGGACGCTACGAGATCCGGAGCCGAATTGGCTCCGGCGGCCAGGGAGCAGTGTACCGCGCCTACGATCCGCACCTCGATATCGACGTCGCGCTGAAAGTCCTTCACGCCGACGTGGACTCCGCCGATTTCGTCGAACGCTTCAAGATGGAAGCGCAGACCATGGTCCGTCTGACCCACGCCAACATCGTCCGGGTCTACGACTACAACCCTTCCCACCCCTACATCATCATGGAGTACTGTGACGGCGGGGACCTGACCGAGGTCATCAAGCGCCGCGAACCGCTGCCGCTCTCGAGGATCGTGGAGATCATCACCCAGGTTCTCGCGGGAGTGGATGCCGCTCACGGCCAGCCCCATCCCGTGCTGCACAGAGACCTCAAGCCGGGCAACGTCCTCTTCCACCGTGGCGTCGCCAAGGTCGCCGACTTCGGGCTCGCCAAGGTCCTCGGCACCGACAGCAACCTGACCCAGACGCGCAGCCTGATGGGCACGGTTCGTTACACCTCTCCCGAGCAGTGCGAAGACCCCTCGCGCGTCGATCACCGGACCGACCTCTGGTCGGTGGGCGTGCTGCTGTGTGAGCTGCTGAGCTGGGAGCGGCCCTTCGACCTGCCGGGCGAGGGTTTCATGAGTGTCGCGATGGCCATCGCGAACAAGGCCCCGCGACCGCCGGCACCGGAGCTTCCGGCTCCGCTCTGGGAACTCATTCTCCGTGCGCTTTCGAAGAATCGGGAGGACCGTTTCTCATCGGCCCACGAGTTCGCCCAGAGCCTGGCAACAGCCGCCCATGACGTAGACCCAAGCGGCGAACGCCTCTTTCCAGCCGAGGCGGCTCAGCACGAATGCGACCACGCGGCGCGGAAAGCGGCAGAGTTGCTCGACGCCGGAAAACTCGACGAAGCCGAAGCGTGGGTCTCGCGCATCCCGTCGAGCGGGGGCGACAGCACCCTCGCACGCTACTGGCAGCAACGGCTGAGCGAAAAGAACGCCGTGAGCGACGGCGAGGACACGATCCAGGTTTCGCAAGCCGGCGCTTCGACCGCGGCTCGTGCTGCGAGAGTTTCCGACTCCTCGAAGGCACCCTCACAAACAGCGCAAACAACAGGAAGTAGCTGGCTGCTCCCAGGGCTCACCGCCTTCGCCCTGCTGGCTGCGATGGCCGCGGCCCTCTTCCTGACACCCTCCACCTTCTTCGGACAGACGGCTGCGGTGACCTATCCGACAACGCTTCTCACGCCTGCAGGAAAGGTAAGCATCACGCGGGCCACCCGCGATGACGCGCCCGTCCCCTCTCTCGAGGGCATCCTCTCCGCGGAGAATCCGCGTCAGGCGGATCTCGCACCGGGAGCGTACCGGCTCGAGTGGGGAACGGGGCAACAGCTGCAATTCGACGTGCCAGCCGATCCTACAATCGTCCTGGTCGACGGCTTGAGCGAGCAGATCGAGAGCTTACTGAACACGAGCGAGGCGGAATCCGGCGGCGCAGGAGAACCCCAGCCGTGACCTCTCGACTTCGCTTCCTGTCCCTTCTCGGCGAGTTGTGTCTCGTTGCGCTGTGTCTCGTTGCGCTCTCTCCTGTCTTGGCGGCCGACCCCTGGGAGTTCGAATCGGAGGCGGAACTGGCCGAAGCACGATCGGAGTTCAAGTCCCAGACACCGATGCGGACCTATGAGAAGGCTCAAGAGCTGATCAAGAAGGGCGGCCCACAGAGCTACCAGGATGCCATTGTCAGGCTGCGCTGGTGCATCTCGCGCGAGCCGGAGTCTGGCCGACGCCGGGATAAGATTCGGCGTTGGAAGAAGACCGACTACTACCCCTACTACCACCTGGCCCTGGTCTTTGCCTGGCAGGGTGACTGGAACTCCGCGTTGCGTGCCATCCAACGGGAAGACGTCCAGAAGATCGAAAAATCGGCGTTCTCGGTCGGCTACCAGAACTTCATGAAGGACCTCAACAAGGTCATCGCACGCACACAGCTGGTCCACCTGGCCGACGAGCTCCTCCGCTGGCACAGCGATGGAGTCCCTCTGAGCATCGATGCCGCGCACGGCGAGACCCTCGTTCTCGCGCGCGAGAAAGCAGCGACCCTCGCCGAAAAGCCTGCGGGGCCTTGGCGGGGAGGGCTCGACACCGAAGCCGCGGCGTTGGCGCAGGACGTGGGAAAGTCCCTGCTCACGATCTATCGCCTGGAGCTGGGAGCACGCAGGAGAGCGTTGGAGGAGTTGGGGCAGGCCCCTTGGCCGAATCTCCTCGGACCTGACACGAAGATCCCCACTCCCGCCCGCTGCGAATACGCCGGCAACGATCTCAAGCATGCGCGGGATCAGCTGCTGCGTTGTGCCGAAGAGAGCGGAGGTCTACTGCGCCTCGCGGCATCGAAGGCCTGTGAACGCGCCAAGAAAGACGCCCCCGCCTGGTGCCGCTCGCCCTCCCTCCCCCCGTGGCACGAGATCGTCGGCCTCGCGGGGCGTTCGGCCCCAAGCGCTGTTGCGACTCGAAAGCCTGCGCCCCAACCCAAGCCGGTCGCCCACGAGCGGACGCCGAAAGCCGAGCCCACGATCCCCACGCCCCCACCTGTCGCAGATTCGCTCCGCACAGCCCAAAAAGGAACACATCCGATCTCACCCTCGACCCGGGACCTTGCGGATCCCTCCTTGTCTCCCCGCTTGGAAGGAGCGGATCCCGGAGTGCCCTCAGACCGGGGGCTCTCGAGCCCGGGGACAGACACCCTCCTAGAAGCGGAACAACCCCCGCCGGAACCCCTCGAAGCCATGCCGCTCTTGAGGCGCGCCGTGCGACAACTGGAAGAGGGCGGCGTGGACCGCGTCATCGAGCGATTCCGCGAGGTGGACAGCGATGGCCTCTTCCCGCGCTCAGGACGCACGGCGGCTCTCTGTCGCCTGACATTCGCCTACGCGCTCCACCTCAAATTCCGTTCATTCCCGGAAAGCTCGGACCTTGGCAGCCGGCGGGCCAAGGGCTACCTGGAGAGCGAGATCGCCGAACAGATCGGCTTCGCCCGGCAAGCCGATCCCGCCTTTGTCCTACCGGACGGGGTTTTCCCGGGGTTCGGGAGTCCGCCCCCTAGCAACTAGAAAGGAGGCGCACGGGGCAAGAGGTCCACAATAGAACTGGACTTTCGCCCGTGGAGCGAACAGGTTTCTCTCCAATATCTTGAATTAGCAAAAAATGGCGAAAAGTAAGGCGTCGCAGACCCGTGGGTTGGCGAACGTATTACAATAGCCCGGCCCTATACGGAGAAGGACGGATGCGATCTCTCAGACCTGTACGCTGGACTGAGGGTATGTTCCTGCGCCCTCATCATTTCCAGCAGCTTGAGCTGTTCCTCGAATCCCGGGATATGGCGAGGGCGCAAGCCCTGTCCGCCCATGCCTGGGGCCTCCTGCACCTCGAGGTGGACGAGGCAGCTCTCGATAACTTCACGCTCGATCTGTCCGCGCTGCGCGCCGTCTTACCCGATGGCACCCTCGTGGACTTCCCCGCGAACGCGGCCCTCCCCAGCCGGGACCTGTCCGAAAGGATGACCGAGGCGGGGCGTCCCCTGGACGTTCGCGTGGGTGTCCGGCGACGCCAGGAGCGCACGCCACAGAGCCCGGGAAGCGGGGGCGAAGCCACGCAGACCCGCTACACGGTCCGCGAGACGGAAGTCTTCGATCTCGAGACCGGCGAGGGCGGAGGGCTCGTCGAGACCCTTGAGTTCGAGCTGCGCTTCTTCCTCGGCGACGAACCAACAGACGGCTACGAGACGCTGCCCGTACTTCGCCTGCTCAGGAGCGGAAACCCGGCCAAGCCGGTCGTCGTGGACCCGTCCTTCTCGCCGCCGGTCCTGATGCTCGGTGCCTCCGCGGTGCTGGCCGGAATGGCACGCTCGGTGGTCGAGCGCCTCGCGGTAACCTTGCGCGCCATGCGTTCGGCCCAGGCCGGCCAGGATGCCGTGTTATTGACGCTGTACCAGGCGCTCTCCTCCGCGATGCCCGTCCTGCGGGAGATGGTGTCAGACGGTGCCGTCCACCCCCGCGAGGTTTACTTCGAACTCGCACGCCTCGCCGGGACCTTGCTCTTCCGCGACGAGAGCGGGCGGACCCACGAGCAGATTCCGCTCTACGCCCACGCAGACCCCGCGCCGGTCTTCGAAGCGATGAGAGTGCTGATCGAGGAACTCAGCGAACCGGTCATCGCGACTCGCTGGCTTCGCATTCCGCTCACCCGCGGCGACGATACCTTCGGCACGAAACTGCCCGAAAGAGCCCTCGAGAAGGGCGCGCGCTTCTTCCTGGATGTCGCGGCGGGAGCGTCCGCTCCAAGAGTCCGCAGCTTGATGATGGCGGCGAAGATCTCCGCGCCCGAGAGGATTCAAACCCTGAGCGGATACGCCCTTCCCGGAGTCATGACCGAGGCGCTCCCAGGACCTCCACCGGAACTCCCGCCCGGGCAGACCGGTTCCTTCTTCCGGCTCAAGGATGAGGAGGAGGAGTGGACCTCCCACGTGGTGACCGCCGGGGAGATCGCCGTCTTCCTGCTGGGGGTCCCCGAAGACATTTCCATCGACCTGATTGTGGTGCTCCCCAGCTAGCGAATTCGAACACCTTCGAGGAGGTTGCATGGCCCGCGATGACGGCAGACGTGGTTCAGGTTCCGGCTTCCATGACGCTGGAAACGACGACTTCGACGCCCTTGACGATTTCGAGGAACAGCCCGGCGGCCGGCGCGCTCCCAAACGCTCCCAAGGGCCCTCCAAATCCGCGCGAGGCGACCGTGGCGGAGGCGGCTTCGACTGGGCCGCAGCCGAACAGGACGAGCCGGCAGGCGATGACGAACGCAGCGACTTCGGGTATGAAGTGGATGCTCCACCTCCTCCACCAAAGAAGCGTCGCAAGCAGCAGCTCCGCAAGACCCTGATGGACCTCTGCACGCCGGTGTTCGCCTACGCCTCGGTGCTCCCCCGCGAAGGGGAAAGCGGCGGCGTCCAGCCCGACTACGACTCCTACCGCAATCAGGTCCTCACCACGCTACGCGGCATCGAGTCTCAGGCTGGCGAGAACGGCATCGAACTCGAGGACGCAGGCGAAGCCTGCTACGCCCTCTCCCTCTTCCTCGACGGCCAGATCCTGGAGTCGGAATGGACCGGTAAGCAGCGCTGGGCCGGCGAGCCCCTGCACATCGTGATGCATCAGGATCCGGCCGGTGGCGTGAACTTCTTCAAGCGTCTCGAAGCACTTGGCGACCGTCAGAAAGCCGTCAAGGAAGTCTACCTGGCTTGCCTCTCACTCGGTTACCGCGGACGCTATGCTGAACTCGACCCCACCGAGCAGGCAACACAGATCGGCGCCCTGCGGCAACGCGTCCTGCGTGAGATTCACACCCGTCCTCTCGACCAGCGGCGCCTGCTCTTTCCCGAGGCCTATCGCCCCCCCATCGAGATGACCGACCAGGTGCCGCCCCCTCCCCGCTGGTGGATCTACGCGAGCCTCGGGACGGTCGCTGCCGCGTTGCTGATTTGGGTGATTCTCTTCTGGGTCGCAGGACGGATGCCGCTCGAGAGTGAAGACGTCGTCCGCCCGATCGCAACCCGCGGCGTAACCCCTCGCCCGAGTACACCGGCACCAGAGTCCGCCCCAGTCGAGATCGCGGAACCCGTAGCTGGGGAGCACACACCATGAGAGCGCGACTTGCCGCACTCGGCGTGCCCACCGTCGTCCTCGCCTCGATCTTCGGCGGCACCTTCTGGGCCTCGAAGTCCGGCATGATTCCCCCCGCAGTGGCCTTCTACCTCTGGCCCTGCCTCGTCGCCCTGCTCTTCCTCGCTTTCGGCGTCGCCGCCCTGCTGCTCGGCAGCCGCCGGGCGCTGTGGCCCCTCGGAACCGGCTTTGTGGTGCAGGCGATCGGAACGATCCTGCTCTGGGCCAAGGTCTTCGATACGGGCTGGCAGGTCTTCACCTACACGATCGCGGCCGTCGTCCTCGTACTGCTGTTCATGGTGGGAGCCTGGCTGGTCGTCATGCTGCGAACCCGCTGGCTCGAACGCAAGATGATGGAAGGTCTCGGCGGCAGCGGGGACAGCGGTGATGACCTCTCCCGCATCCGCGAGGACATGAAGGAAGCCCTCGCCCTGCTGCGGCGCGCGGGAAAAGGCTCCCACGCGATCTACACGCTCCCCTGGTTCCTCGTCCTCGGCCGGCCCCAGGCCGGCAAGACCGTCGCGATCAAGAACTCCGGCCTTGGCCTCCCCGTCCGCAAGGACTGGGTCAAGGGCTCAGGGGGCACCCATACCTGTGACTGGTTCTTCACCAACGACCTGATCTTCCTCGATACGCCCGGTCGCTGGGTGAGCGAAGGTACAGGAGCAGAGGACCAGAAGTACTGGACCGAACTGCTCAAGCTGCTGCGGAAGTATCGCGGCCGCCAACCGCTCGACGGGCTCGTGGTCGTCGTGCCCGCCGAAGACCTGCTCGGCAAGAGCTCGGCGGAGCTGCGCGAGCAGGCGGGCAAGATCCGCGACGTGCTGGACCTGATGCACACTCAACTGCGCTTCCGCTTCCCCGTCTATCTCGTCATCAGCAAGACCGATCTCGTCGGCGGCTTCAGCGACTTCTTCCGCGGCCTTCCCGCCCAGCGCCGTCACGAGATCATGGGCTGGAGCCACGAGGACCCGACGGCCGCCCACCCGACCGAGCTGTTGTTCGAGGGCTTCCAGCGAGTGACCGCTCGCCTCGCGGCCTACCGCACCGAGATGATGGCCAAGGTCGCCTCCCGGCGACGGGCGCGCCAGCTCTTCTTCTTCACCGAGGAATTCAAGGGACTCGCCGATCCCCTCGCGGATTTCGTCGATGTGCTCTTCCGCCAGGACCGCTACCACGAAGCACCGATCTTCCGCGGCTTCTACTTCACCTCCGGCACCCAGGGCGAAGGATCCCCACTCTCCCAGGCGATGAGCCAGATGGCCCGCTCACTGGGCGTGACGGTTCACGCCACGCAGGAGAGCGAGAGCGGAGAAGCCCAACGCAGCTACTTCCTGCTCGACCTCTTCCGGCGCCTGATGGTCGGCGACGAGGGGCTGGTCAGCCGGACCGCCGTGCACTGGCTCAAGCGGCGGCGCGACACGATGCTCGTCGCGTTCCTGCCCGCTGTGCTGGCAATCGTGGCCCTGCTGCTTTCCGTTCTCTCTCTCGCGCTCAACAGCAGCGTCTACTCCAGGGTTGCCTCCCGCGTGCCCGAGATCGTCCAGGCTTTCGGGGCCTCCGGCAGCGGCGAGTCGGGCGAGGAGATCCAGGCCTCGCTCCGCCGCAGCGGAGAACTCCGCGATCTGCACAGCAAGCTCGATGGCTTCACTCTCCTTCGCGGCTGGGGTATGCGGCGTGCCTCCGGGCTCGCCGACGCGACCTACAAGGTCTTCAAGGATCGTTTCAGTGCCCACGCGCTCGAACCGACGCTCGCGCGGGCCGAAAAGCTCGCGAGCGACCCGAGTCAAAGCTGTCTCTCGCGAATCGACATCCTTCATTCGGTTGTCTGGCTGCGCATGGGGCGGCGAGCCCAATGGTCCGACGATCTTTCGGGTTTCGACAAGGTCTGGGGCCTGAACCAGGAGGATGGCGAGGCCGCCCGGGAAGAGCTCCTCGAACAGTACGGCTACTTCAAGGACCGGGTGGATCGCAGCGAACACGGATCGCTATTGCCGTCGTTCTCGATCGCCAAGATCGCCGATAGCATCTCCAGGGATTGCAGCGCCCAGGGATCGACTTCGGCGCTCGAGGCCTACCGCCAATTCCAGGAGAACTGCCGGGACGCCGTCTCCCCGCAGCAGATCCGCGAGTGTTACTCACGCCTGGGGGAAGTCCTGCGCTACGAAGAACAGGACTTCCAGCGCTTCGTGATGCACTTCCGCGACCTCAAGGAGGATCTCGCCGAGCTCAGCGGTATCGAAGCAGAGGCAGATCGCGGCCTTGAGAAGCTCGAGGGCATCGACCTGGCAGAGGCCCAGACCGGCGAGTGTCTGACGCGTTTCACCGATGTCATCCTCCCGGAGATCGCCGCCTACACCAGCGAATCCGAGGAGTTGATCGACCCCTGCAAGGCTGAGGTCGATGCCGTTCTCGACCGCGCGCGCAAGTACTCGGTGCGGGACGAGGTGCTCAAGACCCAGGCTGCAACCCTGCAGGGAGACGAGGACGAGTTGCGCAGCCTTCTGCGCTCCTACAGCGAGCAGTGCCGGGGCACTCTGCCCGGACTGCGGCGCCTGGAATTCGAAGTCTTGGGACGGGTCGTGCCAGCCTATCGCCGCGTGAGCTGCCTCGACGTCGAGGACTCGAAGGGAGCGACCCCTGCGGTAGCCCGCGCCCCGTCGATGCAACTCCAGTGGCTGACCGTTCCCCGCGCCGTCGCTGGAAGCTATCAACGTGCCGGACTCGAGACCAAGCGGCAGGAATGGCAAACCCGCCTCAAGGCGCAGGAAGGCTTCGACCAAGCCCAGCAACGCTACGAGACAGAAACCATTCGCAACGAGGTCAGCGAGTACGCCGGCCTCTACTCGGAAGCCTGGACCGGCTACCTCAGAGGACTCGGTCTTGCCCGCCGGCGCAGCTCGGTGGCGTCTTGGCTGAAGAAGCTCTCGGCGACGGGTGAATTCGCCACGGCGATCCAGCCGGCCGCGATTGCCGCATCAGCCGCAGAGTCGATGCAGGACAGTCCTCTTGACGCCTTCGGCCGCCGGCTCGGGAGCCTCTCGCGGCTGCCCGCATTCGTCCAGACAGACCTGCCCGAGTATCAGAACCTCCTCGCCAAGGTCGCCGCGGATCTCCAGCGTTGCGAGCGGGAAAGCGCCTTTTGGCTGAGTTATCGCCGCGGCGTCGCCAGCCGGGCGGAAGGCAACTCCCTCGCGGATACGATTCGCTGGGTCGAACGGAAGGCCTCGTCGGGTCTGGCGAGCGGCTCGTTGGGACGCCTCCTCAGGCGTCCACTCGACGAAGCAGAGTCCTACGTCCGCAGCGACAATCTCGCTCAGCGCCAATGGGACGATCTCAAGTCTGCCCATGCGCAGATCGCCACGAAGTACCCCTTCGCCGGAAGCGAACTCGCGGACCCCGCAGAGCTCTCGCAAGTCATCGCCCTGCTCGGAGCTGAGAGCGGCGCGGTGACCCGCTTCGAGGCGGCATCATCGTCCGCGACGCTCGGCCCGCAGACCAAGCGCTGGACCGAGCGCGCGCGAGGCCTCTCGCAGGCACTGTTCTCCGCGGCTTCCGACACCCCCAAGCCTGTCAAGCTGCGCTTCACGGTGGAAGAAGCGACGTTCCAACCGGAGAAGCTCGGCGAGAAGATCCGGCTCGACGAGATCCAGCTCTATCTCGGCGAAGGCATGGATCTGCGCTGGAAGGAGGGCGACCCAGTACGCAAGACCTTCGATATAGACCTGCTGGGGGACGACGCGAGCACCTACTGCTATGTCGGTGCGATTCCCTCGCTGAGGAAGGGCTTCCTCCGCCGCCTCGTTGGGTCGAACTGGCAGGAGGGCAAGATCCTCCATGCCGCGACGAGCGAGGGGAGCTGGGCACCGATGCGCCTCGTTCTCGTGGGACTGGAAGGCAGCGAAGGCTCCGCCGGCCAAAACGAGGCGACGCTGGCCTACACCCTGGACGTTCCCATGAAGAAAAAGAACGGAAAAGTGCTGCTGCGCTTCCGCGTCGAAGGTGAGAATCTCGGTCGCCTTCTGACGCTCTTGAAGCGGGGCCTCGAAAGTCCCCCCAGCGGGATGGGAGAGTAGGCGATGACCGGCGCGGACCTGCCACTTGGCTGCTTCGGCAAGCTGCCGTTCTGGCCGGAGTACCTCGAACTCGGGGTCCGCTTCGAAACCTCGCGCGCGCTCAAGGAGTTTCTGCTCAGTGGGCGTGCGGAACTCGAATCGCAACGGGAGGAGTCCACTCCCGTGACGGCCGCGCGCAACATGCGTTTCGTTATCGCTCATCCCGGATCGGTCGAGGTTCTCGTCGGCGTCGTGCGCCCGAGCACGGATCTCGGAGGGCTGCGCCACTTCCCCTTCTCGGTGTTCACGCATCTACCCCGTCGCTACTACGGCAAGCGATACGCGATGCTCCCCGCAGGACTCGACCAGACCTGGGAGTTGCTCGAGGACGTCTGGCGCTCACTTTCGGAGGTCGCCAGCGAGGGTGCGTATCGAGAAATGGTCGAGGCCACGCGAATTCCCATGCCTCGGCCGGCTGGAGAGGCCAGGGCGCTGTTCGAGGCCGGGCTGTCCGCGGGTGTCGAACGGCTCTTCCGGGGACACGACGGCGCCAGCGCCGAACGCCTGGCCGCAGGCATGCCGGAACTGATCCAGAGACTCAAGCACGGGAAGGGGAATTCCCACCTCGCACTCGAGTTGCCGGTCTCGGGGACGCTGGAGGACGCGTGCATCGATACCTCTGTCTGGCTGGAACTCCTGGGCCGACAGTTCTGGATGCAGAAGATCGAGCCGTCCTTCTTCCTGGATGCGAGCACAGGAAACGAGGCGCGAAGCGCCGTGTTCCTGTTCGGCGAACTCGATGCCACAGACTACCCGGCCGTCCTCGCGGCGACCGGTGACGGCCAGGAACTCATGCGGCCGGCTCTCGGTACGAACAGGGATCCCGGGGCGTCCGGCTGGGGATCTCTGGCGGAATTGAGCCGGTGGAGAATCGGAAAGTAGGCTTAGGGTAAGACGACCCCCAGGGGTCTAGACTTGTTGATTGTGCCGGCGTTTTTTGCAAAGCTTCGAGAAAGGGTCCGGATGTGACCAGAACACAGGAAACAATCGTCGTCGTCGACCACGAGGGAGGCCGGGTTTTCGCCCGGACCACGGCATGAGCGTACTGGATATTGATGCTCTCGCCGCGCCACTCGAGGGGGATAATCCCTGCGGGGAAAACCTTGAGTACGACCCGCTCTTTTCCGAAATGGAACGGAGTGCGGAAGGGCGCGCCGAGCGTAGCGTCGGCGACTCCGTCATCGAAGGCGAGGACGCGGACTGGCGCACGGTACACAGTCGTTGCCTCAGCCTCTTCGAGAGAACGAGGGATCTTCGTGTCGGAGTCTACCTCGCACGGGCACTCGTCCACACGGCAGGCTGGCCCGGCCTGGGAGACGCAATCGAGCTCCTGCGGCGCCTGATCGACGAGCATTGGGATCAGGTCCATCCGGAACTGGATGCGGAGGACGACAACGACCCCACGATGAGACTCAACGCCTTGCAGACCCTCTGTGACCCGGAGACCGTGCTGGCCTCGATCTCCCGTGCGGCGCTCGTCTCCTCCCGTGGCCTTGGCCGCTTCTCCCTGCGGGACCTTGACATCGCCAGCGGACGCATCGAGCTCGCCGCAAACAGCGAGCTCAAGCCTCCGGAAATGGGAGCGATCGACGCAGCGTTCCTGGACTGCGATCTCCAGGAATTGCAAGCCACCGAAGATGCCCTCGCCCTGGCCATCGCGTCGGCGAAGGCGCTCGAAGAGAGCCTCGCGTCTCGCGTTGGCTCTTCCGCGGCACCGAATCTCGCGGCCTTCTATGAAGAGCTCGCGCGGGCACGCGGCATCGTAGCCGATCGCCTCGCCCGGCGAGGCGCTGGAACACAGAGCGACACAGTGGACGACGAAACGGTCGCCACTTCCGCCCCAGGCAGTGGAGGGAAAACCATGAGCGGCACTCCAGGCAGTCGCGCGGACGTGATCAGCATGATCGATCAGATCTGCCAGTACTACGCGGCTCACGAGCCCTCGAGTCCCGTCCCCCTCCTCCTGCGGCGCGCAAAAAGGCTGGTCTCGAAGGACTTCCTCGAGATCTTGCGGGATATGGCCCCAGATGGAGTGGGTCAGGCGGAGTTGATCTCCGGAACACAAGACGACTGATGCTGCGGGGCGTGCAACGGATGGAGTCTCCACGGGACGCGGTGTCCCGGAATCTCCCTCGTCCCGCCGGTGGAACCATGGAGGTGTCTCTTGGCTAGAAAAAGCAGCCAGAAGTTTATCGCGAAGAATCGGGCGCCCCGCGTCCAAATCGAGTATGACGTGGAGCTCTACGGAGCCGAAAAGAAGGTCCAGCTACCCTTCGTCATGGGTGTATTGGCGGATCTATCGGGACACCCGGAGGAGCCGCTAGCCCCCGTGGCGGACCGTAAGGCTCTCGAGATCGATGTCGACAACTTCGACGACCGTCTGAAGTCGATGAAGCCGCGCGTGGCGTTCCAGGTGCCCAATACGCTGACCGGCGAAGGCAACATGAGCGTCGATATTTCTTTCGAAAGCATGGACGATTTCTCGCCCGCCGCGATCGCGCGCAAGGTCGATTCGCTCAACAAGCTCCTCGAGGCTCGCACGCAGCTCTCCAACCTTCTGACCTACATGGACGGCAAGAGCGGAGCCGAGGAGTTAATCACCAAGGCGCTTGCCGACCCGACCCTGCTCGCCGCGCTGGCGTCGGCGCCGAAGCCGTCCGAGGAGGAGTAACGAATCATGGCTGAGAAAAAGACAGATCCCCAGGCACAGCCTGAAGGACAGACCCTCGAGGCCGACGGGTTCGCATCGCTCCTCAAGAAGGAGTTCAAACCGAAGACCGATCGGGCCAAGGAGGCGGTCGAGAACGCCGTTCGGACGCTGGCCGAACAGGCCCTCGCGGACACCGGGCTCATCTCGTCTGACGCGATCAAGTCGATCGAAGCAATCATCGCCGAGATCGACCACAAGCTCACCGAACAGGTCAACCTGATCCTGCATCACGACGAGTTCCAGAAGCTCGAAGGCGCTTGGCGCGGTCTGCACCACCTGGTGAACAACACCGAGACCGATGAGATGCTCAAGATCCGCGTGATGAACATCTCCAAGAAGGACCTGGGCAAGACCCTGAAGAAGTTCAAGGGAACCGCCTGGGACCAGAGCCCGATCTTCAAGCGCGTCTACGAGGAAGAATACGGCCAGTTCGGCGGCGAGCCCTACGGCTGCCTGGTGGGCGACTACCACTTCGACCACAGTCCCCAGGATGTCGAGATGCTCGGCGAGATCGCCCAGGTCTCCGCCGCCGCGCACGCTCCGTTCATCTCCGGTGTCGCGCCTTCCGTAATGCAGATGGAAACCTGGCAGGAGCTGAGCAACCCACGAGACCTGACCAAGATCTTCCAGACACCGGAATACGCTTCCTGGCGTTCCCTGCGCGAGTCAGATGACGCGCGATACCTGGGCTTGGCGATGCCACGCTTCCTCGCCCGCCTGCCCTACGGTGCCAAGACGGAACCGGTGGAAGAATTCGATTTCGAAGAGGACACCGAGGGCGCCGATCACAGCAAGTACTCCTGGGCCAACGCCGCCTACGCGATGGCCACGAACATCAACCAGTCCTTCAAGGAGTTCGGTTGGTGCTCACGGATTCGCGGCATCGAATCCGGTGGCGCGGTAGAAGGCCTGCCCTGCCACACCTTCCCCACCGATGATGGTGGCGTCGACATGAAGTGTCCGACCGAGATCGCCATCTCCGACCGGAGAGAAGCGGAACTCGCCAAGAACGGCTTCATGCCGCTGATTCACAAGAAGAATTCCGACTTCGCGGCTTTCATCGGTGCGCAGTCGCTGCAGAAACCCGCGGAGTACGACGATCCCGATGCCACGGCCAACGCGAACCTGGCGGCTCGCTTGCCCTATCTCTTCGCGAGCTGCCGCTTCGCGCACTATCTCAAGTGCATCGTCCGGGACAAGGTCGGCTCCTTCAAGGAACGGGACGAGATGCAGCGCTGGCTGCAGGAGTGGGTGCTGCAGTACGTCGATGGCGACCCGGCGCATTCGAGCGAAGAAACCAAGGCTCGTAAGCCCCTGGCCTCGGCCGAAGTCGTCGTCGAGGAGATCGAGGGCAACCCCGGCTACTACAGCTCGAAGTTCTACCTGAGACCGCACTACCAGCTCGAGGGGCTGACCGTATCCATGCGCCTGGTCTCCAAGCTACCGTCGGCGAAGGGATAGTCGCCCGCCACAGGCGGGTTGTTGGACAAGGGAACTCACAGGCCTCGCGAGCTTCCGCTGCGCGGGGTCACTGACAGACGAGGAGGCAGATCGATGGCTGTTGATGTTTTTCTCAAGGTTGAAGGCGTAGATGGCGAGTCGCAGGATGATGCGCACGCGGGCGAGATCGATGTTCTCTCGTGGAACTGGGGACTCTCCCAGACCGGCACGATGCACATGGGTGGCGGGGGTGGCACGGGAAAGGTCAACATTCAGGACCTGACCGTGACGAAGTATATCGACAAGTCCTCCCCGAATCTGATGAAGATGTGCTGCAATGGTTCCCAGTTCAAGGAGGTGCTCCTCACCTGCCGCAAGGCCGGAAAGAACCCGCTGGAGTACGTGATCATCAAGCTCAACGACGTAATTATCACGTCGCTCACGGCCGGCGGCTCCTCCGGTGATGAACGCCTGATCGAGACCGTAGGCTTCAACTTCGCGACGGTTCAATTCGATTACCAGCCACAGAAGCGCGATGGTTCCCCCGACGGTGGTGCCATCACCATGGCCTGGGACATCGCCGCCAATAAGGAAGCCGGCTAGCCCATAGATCACACCTGACGCAAACGGGGCGGACCCACCAGCCCCGCTTGCGTTCTCTTCGCGAAGAGGGAGGAAAACCATGCTCGCCGAGCAGAGCCTGCGGGAGGGGAGACTGGACGACTGTCTCGCTCAGCTACAGGAGGCCGTGCGAAACGACCCATCGAAGCCCGAGCTGAGGACCTTCCTCTTCCAGCTACTCTCCGTCTTGGGGCAATGGGATCGTGCCCTCGCACAACTGAAGGTGGCGGGCGACCTGGATCCTGGCGCACTCGCCATGGTGCAGACCTATCGCGAACTGATCCCCACCGAAGTGCTGCGCAACGAGATCTTCGCCGGCAGAAAAACACCCCTCGTTCTCGGCGAGCCGAGCGAATGGCTCGCGCTTCTCATCGAAGCGCTACGGGCCGATGGCGGTGGCCAGCACGCGCGCGCAGCAGAACTTCGCGCCCAGGCCTTCGAGCAGGCACCGACGAGTTCTGGAACAGCCGATGGACAGCCCTTCACCTGGATCGCGGATAGCGACAGCCGCCTCGGCCCCGTGCTGGAACTGGTCGTCGCAGGAGCCTACCGCTGGGTGCCCTTCGCCTCGATCTCCTCGATCCACTTGGAAGAACCCGCCGACCTGCGAGACATGGTTTGGACCCCCGCGAAGCTCTGCTGGAGCAACGGTGGAGAGGCGGTCGGAATGATCCCTACACGCTACGCCGCGTCGGAGCAGAGCCCGGATCCTCTCATCCGCCTCGCGCGGAAGACGGAGTGGCTGGAGCTCGGCGAAGACAACTGGCGCGGCGAGGGACAACGGATCCTCGCGACCGACGCCGGCGAGTACCCGCTGATGGAGCTTCGGGAACTGTTGCTTGACACCGCTGACTCCACGGACGAATCGAATGGCTAGACCCTCCACCAGAGAGCCGCTACGCGCCTCTCTTCTGGACCGGCTGACAGACGAGCGCCCGGAGGAGAGGAGCGAGGCCCCCGGCGCTTCTGGCGTGAGCATCTCGATGCTGCGCGAGACCGTCCTGCGAGACGTCGGGTGGCTCCTGAACACGACGCGTCTTTCGGAGAGCCCCCTGCTCGAGGAGAACGAGTTCGCGGCGCACTCCGTGCTGAACTACGGCATTCCCGACTTGGTCGGCATGACGGGATCGAGCGTTGATGTTGCCGAACTCGAACGCGAACTCAAGCAGTCCCTGATCGACTTCGAGCCGCGCATTCTTCCGCAGACCCTTCGCGTACGGGTCAGCCGGCCGAAAGACGAACTCTCCTTTAACGCCTTGAGTTTCTCGATCGAGGGGCAGCTGTGGGCTGAACCGAGCCCCGTGGCGATTTCTCTCCGCTCGGAGATCGATCTCGAGACGGGCAGCGTCAACGTGAGCGAGAACTCCGGGAAAGCAGGCCGCTGATGGATCCGCGCCTGGTCAAGTACTACAACCACGAACTCCAGCAGATCCGGGAGATGGGTGCCGAGTTCGCGGAGGAGTTCCCGAAGATCGCAAGTCGGCTCTCCCTCGATGGATTCGAGTGCGCCGACCCCTACGTTGAGCGCCTCCTCGAGGGTTTCGCATTCCTGGCAGCACGCGTGCAGCTCAAGCTCGATGCGGAGTTCCCCCGTTTCACGCAGCATCTGCTCGAGATCATCTATCCGGGCTACCTCGCGCCGACGCCGTCGATGGCCATCGTCAACTTCGAGCCAGATCACGGCGCGGGCATCCCCCCCGAGGGCTTTCTCGTTGAACGCGGCAGTATGTTGCGCTCCGCGATCCTTCCGGGAGAACAGACAGCCTGCGAATTCCGCACCTCCTGCGATCTGACGCTATGGCCAATCGAACTGGCCTCGGCCGAGTATCTCACCCACACCGGAGACATCGCCCGCCTCGAACTCCACCAGGTCGAGGACTGCAAGGCGGGCCTGCGCCTCGTTCTCGAGACGAAGGGCGGAGCCAACTTCTCTCAGCTCTCGCTGGACCGCCTTCCACTATACCTGTGTGGCAGCGATGAGCTGCAGATGAAGCTCTACGAAGCGCTCCTCGGCAGGACGGAGGCGATTCTGGTGCGGGATGGCTCGGGCTCATCGTGGCAGCAGCGGCTGCCGGCGGAGACGCTGCGGCGTTTCGGTTTCGCCGCTGAAGAGTCCTTGCTGCCTGCAGACCTGCGCTCGTTCAACGGCTATCGCCTGCTGCAAGAGTACTTCACCTTCCCCGATCGTTTCCTCTTCTGCGAACTCACGGGACTCGCCGAGGCGGTGCGCCGCTGTGAATCGAATCGCCTGGAAATCATCTTTCTGCTGAATGAGAGCGATGCCTCCCTGGGACCCAGCGTGGATGCGAGTGCCTTTGCGCTCTACTGCACGCCGGCGATCAACCTCATCTCGCGCCGCGCGGACCGCATCCACCTCAACGAAAAGCAGAACGAATATCACGTCGTCCCGGATCGCACCCGGCCGCTGGACTTCGAGGTTCACTCGGTGCTCTCGGTGACCGGCCATGGCAGCAGTGCCGATGCGGAACAGGAGTTCCTCCCGTTCTACGCGAGCAACGAACGCCTGTCCCAGGCTGAACACGGCGCCTTCTTTACGATCGAGAGGCGTCCACGCCAACTGCCCAGCTCCCAAAGAGGGCGCAAGCAACGCTCCAAGTACATCGGCTCCGAGATATTCCTGACCCTCGTGGACAGCAATGAGGCCCCCCACAGCCCGGATCTGCGCCAGCTCTCGCTCGAGATTCTCTGCACCAATCGCGATCTCCCGGAGCACATCGTGCGCGGCACGAGCAGCGTAGAGTTTACGCTACAGTCCGGTGCGCCGGTCCAGCGCGTCGCCTGCCTGGCCGGCCCCACCGTGCCACGGGAAGCCATTGGCGAAGGCGAGAGCGCGTGGCGGCTCATCTCGCACCTTTCGCTCAACTACCTTTCGTTGGTCGACACCGACGCGGAGCGTGGCGCGTCCGCGTTGCGTGAGATGCTCGGACTCTATGCCGATCTCGGCGTCCCCCAGATCCGCAAGCAGATCGACGGTCTGCGCTCCATTCGCTCGCAACCGGTGACGCGACGCCTGCCGGTACGCGGTCCCATCGCTTTTGGGAGGGGGCTTGAGATCACGGTCGATTTCGACGAGGCGGCATTCGAGGGCAGCGGCGTGTTCCTACTGGGGGCGGTGCTCGAAGAGTTCTTCGCCCGCTATGTTTCTATCAATTCCTTTACCGAGACGGTCGTCACGACGAGCGACCGCGGGGAGATCATGCGGTGGCCGGTGAGGACAGGGCGCAGATACACGCTCTAGAACTGCTCGAGAGCATCCAGCAGGAGCCGTATCGCTACGGATTCTTCCGGGCGCTCCGGCGGATCGAGTGTTCCCGCGCGGACCGGCCGCGAATCGGGCAGGCGCAGCGGCTCTCCGACGAGGTGATTCGCCTCGGCCAGGAGCCGAGCCTGGCCTTCGCACCATCGAGCCTGGCCTCGCTGGACCTGGGCGAGGGCGATGCCCCGGCGCGCCTGTCGGTTTTTTTCCTGGGGCTCTTCGGTCCCAATGGGCCGCTGCCACTTCATCTGAGCGAGTACGCACGCGATCGCGAGCGAAACAACTCCGATTCGAGCTTTGCGCGCTTCGCGGATGTCTTTCACCACCGGATACTCTCGCTGTTCTATCGGGCATGGGCCGACTCCCAACCCGCGCTCAGCTACGACCGTCCTCAAGACGACCGTTTCGCCCGGCAGCTCGCGTCGATGTTTGGCCAGGGCAGCCCGGAACTGCTCGACAGGGACTCGGTCTCGGACCTCGTCAGGCTGCATCACGCGGGCCTGATGTCACTCACGACTCGCCCGGCGGAGGGCCTGCTTCAACTGGTCTCCTCCTACTTCGGTCTGCCGGTGGAGATCGAGGAGTTCGTGGGCCAGTGGATCGATCTTCCCCCGGACACGCTGCTCGAGCTGGGCAGCAACCCCGCGGCGGGTCGGCTTGGGGAAAGCACCACCATCGGCGCACGCATCTGGGATTGCCAGCAGAAGTTTCGCATCGTGCTCGGCCCGATGGGCCGGGACGACTATCAGCGCCTGCTGCCGGGATCGACAGCTCGGCGACGCCTCGTGGACCTGGTGCGAGGCTACCTCGGAGACGAACTGGATTGGGACCTGCGCCTGATCCTGAAGAAGGACGATGTTCCCGGGCTCAAGCTGGGAGGCACCAACCGCTTAGGGTGGTCAACGTGGCTGCGCAGCGGCCCGGCCACCAAGGATGCCAGCGATCTCGTGCTCAACCTGCTGGCCGACGGACTCAACGCGGAGCCTGCATGAGTCCTTCGCCCCGGACACGGCGAAGCTCACTGCACGATCCGGGCCTGAAGTGAGGAAGAGACTATGTCTGAGATATCCCGCGTCGCACTTTTCGGAAAGCTGAATTCTCTCGCCTACAAGTCGATCGAGAGCGCGACGGTCTTCTGCAAGATGCGAGGCAACCCCTACGTGGAGATCGTGCACTGGATCCACCAGATCCTTCAACACCAGGATTCGGACCTGCACCGCATCATCAACAACTTCTCACTCGATCCCGCCCGTCTCGCGGCGGACCTGACGCAGTCACTCGACTCGCTGCCCCGGGGCGCCACTTCGATCAGCGACCTGTCGAGTCACGTCGAAGATGCCGTCGAGCGCGGATGGGTCTACGGATCGTTGCTCTTCGGCGAATCCCAGGTTCGCAGCGGCCACCTCGTCGTCGGCATGCTCAAGACGCGCGAGCTCAAGAACGAGCTAGTGAGCATCTCGAAACAGTTCGGAAAGATCAGCCTCGAGAAGCTCACCGAGGATTTTCGTGCCATCGTCTCGGCCTCTCCCGAGGAGAATCTGAGCGCGACCGACGGATTCCAAAGCGGCGGAGGGGCCGAGCCCGGCGAGGCGAGTGGAGCGATGCAACCCGCACAGATGGGTAAGCAGGAGGCGCTCAAGGCCTACGCGGTCGACCTGACCGAACGGGCGCGCAACGGAGAGATCGATCCCATCGTCGGCCGCGACGAGGAGATCCGTCAGATCGTCGACATCCTGCTCCGGCGCCGACAGAATAACCCGATCCTCACCGGCGAAGCCGGCGTCGGCAAGACAGCTGTCGTGGAGGGCTTCGCCCTCAGGATCGCGCGCGGCGACGTTCCCCCCGCGATGCGCGACGTACGCCTGCTCTCGCTGGACGTCGGACTGCTGCAGGCCGGCGCGAGCATGAAGGGCGAGTTCGAAGCCCGCCTGCGCCAGGTCATCGAGGAGGTCCAGTCCTCCGAGACGCCGATCGTGCTCTTCATCGACGAGGCGCACACGCTGATCGGAGCGGGGGGCGCGGCAGGCACCGGCGACGCGGCGAACTTGCTGAAGCCGGCTCTCGCACGCGGCACGCTCAGGACGGTCGCCGCAACGACCTGGGCCGAGTACAAGAAGTACATCGAGAAGGATCCGGCGCTCACGCGACGCTTCCAGGTCGTTCAAATCGACGAACCAAGCGAGGAGAAAGCGATCGAGATGATGCGCTCGATGGCCGCGACCCTCGAGAAGCATCACAGCACGCAGATTCTCGACGAGGCGATCGCCGCCTCCGTACAGCTCTCCCACCGTTACATCCCGGCGCGGCAGCTTCCCGACAAGTCCGTCAGCCTGCTCGACACCGCCTGTGCGCGGGTCGGCATCTCTCAGCACGCGGTTCCTGCGGAAGTCGATGACAGCCGCAAGCGCATCGACGCACTCGACTGCGAGTTGGAGATCATCTCCCGGGAGGCCGCGATCGGCATGGACACGGGCGAGCGCGAAGAACGCGCCAGACAGGACCGGGACAGCGAAGCCGAGCGCCTCGCCAAGCTCGAGGCACGCTGGGAGGAGGAGAAGACGCTCGTCCAGGACCTGCTCGAGACCCGCGCCGCACTGCGTGAGACCCCCGAGGAGCCGGCAGCATTGTTGAGCAAGACGGCGGAGCTGCAAGATCGACTCGCCGAGGTGCAGGGAGAATCACCGCTGATCCTTCCCTCGGTCGACGGCCAGGCCGTCGCGTCGGTCGTCGCCGACTGGACGGGAATTCCGGTCGGCGGCATGGTACGCGACGAACTGGAGACGGTGCTCTCGCTCTCTAAGACGCTCTCCGGCAGGGTCTTCGGACAGGATCACGGCCTCGAGATGATCGCCAAGCGAATCGAAACTTCGCGCGCATCGCTCGACAACCCGAACAAGCCGATCGGCGTCTTCATGCTCTGCGGGCCCTCCGGGGTGGGCAAGACGGAAACCGCCCTCGCCCTCTCCGAGATCCTCTACGGCGGGGAGCAGAACATGATCACGATCAACATGAGCGAGTTCCAGGAGGCGCACACCGTCTCCTCGCTCAAAGGGGCCCCTCCCGGTTATGTCGGCTACGGCGAGGGTGGTGTCCTCACCGAAGCCGTCCGGCGCAAGCCTTACAGCGTCGTGCTGCTCGACGAGGTCGAGAAGGCCCATCCCGATGTGCACGAGATCTTCTTCCAGGTCTTCGACAAGGGCGTGATGGAGGACGGCGAGGGGCGACAAATCGACTTCAAGAACACCCTCATCCTGCTCACCTCCAACGTCGGCAGTGAGCTGATCATGAACATGTGTGCCGACCCCGAGCTGATGCCCTCGCCCGAAGGCATCTCCAAGGCGTTGCGCGAGCCGCTGCTCAAGGTCTTCCCGGCGGCGCTGCTCGGACGCCTGGTCGTCATCCCGTACTACCCTCTCAGCGACGAGATGATCGGGCTGATCGCGGGACTGCAGCTTCGCCGGATCGCCAAGCGGGTCAGCGAAGGTCATGGTGTACCCTTCACCTGGGATGACGCCGTGGTCGACCTGATTTCCAGCCGCTGCACCGAGCTCGAGAGCGGCGGGCGGATGATCGATACGATCCTGACGAATACGCTTCTGCCGGAGGTCAGCAGGGAACTGCTCAGCCGCCTGATCGAGGGCCGGAGCTTCGACCGGGTCCATGTCACGGTGGACGGTGGGAACTTCAAGTACGACTTCGACGCGGAGGAATAGGCCCATGCCCGACGAGCGCACGGTTACCGTACATTCACCACTCGGACCCGACGCGCTGCTCTTTCACCGAATGGACAGCCGCGAGGAGCTGGCACGCCTCTTCGAGTACGAGATCGAGCTGCTCAGCGACGAGAACACCGTCGACTTTGACGATCTGCTCGGCCAGGAGATGTCCATTGCCCTGACCCTGCCCGACGGTGGCGAGCGGATCTTCAGCGGGATCGTCTGCGAGTTCTCCCAGCGGGGGAATGTCGGCCGAAGGTCTCGCTACCGGGCCGTGTTGAGACCCTGGTTCTGGTTGCTCTCCCGCACGACGGATTGCCGCATTTTCCAGGAGAAGACGGTTCCGGAGATCGTCAAGGAGATCTTCCGGGATGCCGGCTTTTCCGACTTCGACGAGGTGCTCAACGGCGAGTACGCAGCACGCGAGTATTGCGTCCAGTACCGCGAGAGTGACTTCGCCTTCATCTCCCGGCTGCTCGAAAGCGAAGGAATCTACTATTTCTTCAAGCACGAGCTCGGCAAGCACACCCTCGTGCTGAGCGATGCCGCCAGCTCACATGACGCGGCGCCCGGTTACGAGGTCGTGCCCTACTTCCCCAAGTCGGGGCTCCTTCGCGAGCGGGACCACATCTCATCCTGGACTCTCCACCGGGGCGTCGAGACCGGCGTGGTGGCCCTGAACGCCTACGACTTCGTCAAGCCACGCGCCGACCTGAAGGTCTCCTCCGCGATGACCCACTCCCACCTGCACGGGGATCTGGAGCAGTACGACTACCCGGGGGGCTACATCGAGACGGAACTCGGCGACCATCGCGCCAGAACGCGCATCGAGGAGATCAATTCCCGGCACGAGCGGGTTCGCGGTGGTGGTGACGTTCGAGGCCTCTGCGTCGGCTACCTGTTCGAGCTCGAGGACCATCCCCGCGACGATCAGAACCGGGAATACCTCGTGACCGGACTCGGGTGCAAGATGGAGGCCGAGGAGTACGAATCCCGCGACAAGGACCTGGGACAGATCCCGACGGGCTTCGAATGCCACTTCGAGGCACTCGACGCGAAACAGGTCTTCCGCCCGGCCAATAACACGCCCGCCGCGATCGTGCAGGGCCCGCAGACCGCGACCATCGTCGGCAAGCAGGGGGAGGAGATCTGGACCGACGAACACGGCCGCGTGAAGATCCAGTTCCACTGGGACCGCTACGGCACACACGACGAGAACTCCTCCTGCTGGGTGCGGGTCTCGAGCGCCTGGGCGGGCCAGGGATGGGGCGCAATCCAGATCCCTCGGATCGGTCAGGAAGTGGTCGTCGATTTCCTCGAGGGCGATCCCGACCGCCCCATCATCACGGGACGGGTCTACAACGGCAACAACAAGGCGCCCTATGATCTTCCCGCCAATAGCAGCCAGAGCGGCATCAAGAGCCGTTCGACGAAGGGCGGGTCCGGGGAGAACTTCAACGAGCTTCGCTTCGAAGACAAAAAGGGCGAGGAACAGGTCTACATCCACGCGGAGAAGGACCACAAACAGGTCACCGAGAACAACCGCAACGAGAGCGTGGGTGCTGATCGATCGCTTTCCGTGGGAAACGATAAGTCGGAGACCATCAGCAACAATAAGTCGATCACGGTCGGCAACGATCATACGGAGTCGATTGCCAACAACAAGACCCTGAACGTGGGCGCCAATCACACCGAGATGATTGGCTCGAACATGAACGTCACGATCGGCTCAAACCTGGTCGAAACGGTCGGTGC
>JANTFM010000013.1 GCA_024763475.1 Acidobacteriota bacterium
GACCCCACCGCGGGCCGTTCCGTCGAGCTTGGTCAGGACGAGTCCCGTCACGGGAGCGACCTGCGAGAACTCCCTGGCCTGCACGATCGCGTTTCGCCCGGTCGTACCGTCGAGTACAAGAAGCGTCTCCTGGGGCGCACCGGGGATTTCCTTGCCAACCGCCCTTGAGATCTTCCCCAGCTCATCCATCAGTGGCTTCTTGGTATGCAGACGGCCTGCCGTGTCGATGAGAACTTCTTCTGCACCGGAGGCCCGGCCGGCGCGGGCCGCATCGAAGGCCACCGCAGCGGGATCGCTCCCCGGCCGGGCTCGAATGACGCGGGCTCCGGCTCGCTCGGCCCAGACCACCAGCTGTTCGACGGCGGCGGCGCGGAAAGTATCGGCGGCAGCAACGATCACTCCCCGTCCACCGGATGCCCAACGGGCCGCCAGTTTTCCGGTCGTCGTGGTTTTACCCGAGCCGTTGACTCCGACCATCAACGTGACGCGGGGCCCCTCGGCTGGCTGCGATTCGGGCACACTCGCGGGTAGCAACTCGAGCAATTCCGTCCTTACCAGTGCGAGGACATCGTCGACACCCGCGAGCTCCCGACCCTTCGCGTGGCTCCGGATACGCTCACAGATCCCGCAGGAGAGCTCGACACCCAGGTCCGCAGAGATCAGGATCTCCTCGACGTCCTCGAGCAGAGCGTCATCGACTTTGCGGCCGGGCAAGGAGATGCCCTGGATCTTCTCCCCAATGGCATGTCGTGTCTTGCTGAGGCCTGCTTTCAGCTTGTCTCTGAGACGACCGAACATCAACCCATCACTCCCAAGAGTTTCGAGGCGTCCTCTGCGTTCTTCGATCCAGGCGCGATCTCGGTGACCTTGCGCAACCTCGAACTCGCCTCAGCCGCGCGGCCGGCGCGGAAGAGCGCGGCACCGTATCGGTACAAGAACCCCGGATCCTCGCGCAACCCGGGCTCGGCGGACGCAAAAGCTCGCAAAGCGTCATCCTGCCGGCCCAGTTGGTCGAACAGACGCGCCATCTCGCTGTGCGCGAGATAGTAGCGCGGCCTGATCTCCACCGCCCTGCGCAAGTCCGCCAGGGACTCGCTGAGGCGGCCCATCCGGTCGTAAATCATCGCGCGGTTGAAAAAGATCTTCTCGACGTGTGGATAGGTCTTGTCCTCGAGGGCTTTCGTCAGAACCGCCACGGCCTCATCGGGTTGGCCCTCATTATCCAGGCAGTCCGCGAGGTACATTCGCGCATCGGTGAAATAGGGATTGAGTTCCACGGCGCGTCTGAGCGGAGCTTCGGCCTGCTCCCACTCTCCAGCGCGCCAGTGAATGAACCCGAGGTAGAAGTGGGTCTGCGGCAGGGAGTCATCCATCGCAAGTGAGGTTTTCAACTCCGCGAGCGCTCTGGGGATCGATCCCTGCTCGTAGTGCATGCGCGCGAGCTGGTAGTGGCGCAGGGGCCCATCCTCGGCCTTGTTTGTCTTGCCTGCAGTCCCGCATCCCGCCCCGAACAGGAAGCTGACAGCGACCATCACGACAAGCACTTCCCGGTTCGGGTTCCACGGCATGGTCATTCCTCCCGACGGCAGGCTGCGATCTTCCCGGTGGATCCCGGGACGTCTCGAGTCGGCACCCCGGATTATGGCCCCCGCGAGACCGGGGTCAAACCCGCGCCGCGTTCAGCGGAAGAGACGGGAGAGGAAGCCGCGTGGCTTCGGGTCATCGCCGGGCGGCTCAGGGTCGATGGACTCGCCGCGGATCAGCGCGCGGGGCCAAGTCGAGGTCGCTCGCTCCGCAGACTCCTCGCCAGCGATCTCCGCCCAGCGATTCCTGGCTTCAGAAAGGACGGGGGGACGATAGGCCGTGTCGTGTGCGTCGCTCCCGAGAACATGCACGAGGCGCCTGCGAATCATGCTTTCCGAAAGTGCCTGGATCCGCTTCCCGAAGACACCGCATAAGCTCGAGGAGGTGAGCTGACCGAGCGCGCCCTGGAGCACGATCTCCTCGTAGCGCTTGATGTCGTCCTGGAAGTGCCGTATCCGCTCCGGGTGCGCAATGACGGGCGTGATTCCGGCGACCATGAGCTCGAAAACGGTTTCACGCAGCCGAACCGGCCGCGTTCGATAGGGACACTCCAGCAACAAATGGGCCCGGTGGTCACCATAAGTCAACAGCCGCTCGTTGGCGATCCGTGAGCTCAGGTGGGGGGCCAGATGGACCTCCGAGCCGGCCTCGAGGCGCAGGGGTAGCTTCTTCCCCGCGAGAAGCTCCCGGAAAGACTCGAGCGCCTCGAGCACACCCCTTCTCTCGTTCAGGTAGTCACCCTCCCGCATGTGCGGGGTCGCAATGATGGTCTCCACTCCGTCTGCGAGAGCCAACTCGGCCATCGCCAGCGCGGTCTGCTCATCCGGTGCACCGTCGTCCAAGCCTGGAAGGATGTGGCAATGGGTGTCTATCACCCGTCTTCTCCTGGGAATTACTGGCGTTTCTGTCCTAGTCGTTGTTCCTGCCCGAGCAGGAGGCGGGTGATATTCTCTCGGTGTCTCAGCAGGATCATAGCGGCGATCCATACGATCCCCAAGGAGACGCCGTCCACCCCATTGAGCCCGAAGGCGCTGAGGGCGGCTCCCACGGCGGCGCCCACGGAACCGAGCGACACATAGCGGGTCGGGAGAACGAGGACTAGAAAGACGAGCCCAGATACGAGCAAGACCCAAGGTGCGATGACCATCAGGACGCCCACGGCCGTTGCGACGCCCTTCCCCCCTTTGAAGCCTAGCCACAACGGGAAGCAATGCCCTGCGACGGGCCCGAGAACAGCGAGGGCCTCGAGCCAGAGCGAGGGGCTGTCGACCCGCCCCAGCAACCAGGAAGCACTGAGCGCTCCGCCGACGCCTTTGGCTACATCGAGCAACAAGGTGCTGATCCCTAGCAGTTTTCCGCCGGAGCGAAGCGCGTTGGTTGCACCAATGTTGCCCGACCCGACCGTTCTGAGATCTACACCGCCCGTCCACCTTGAGAGGATGAGCCCGAAAGGGATCGAGCCGAAAAGATAGGCCACGACGACCGGCAGGAGTCTCTCGATCACCGTCACGCTCCGGCGTCAGCCACGGCCCTACTCATCAACCGCCGCGCCCAGGAGAGGAAGACCCAGGAGGAGCCTCCGGGCCTCGTCCAGCGCGGAACTTACCGCCCATCTCCGCACGCTCTCGCGCTCGCCAGGAAAGAGGTGCCGCGAGACCCTGGTCTCACCCTCCTGGGAGACGGCAACGTAGACCAGCCCAACCGGCTTATCTATCGTGCCTCCCGCGGGTCCGGCGATGCCGGTGGTTGAGATCGCAAGATCGGCACCCATGGTGTCTCGGCACCCCTCGGCCATCGCACGCGCCACACTGGCGCTGACCGCCCCGCAGGAACGCAGGAGCGTTTCGTGCACTCCGAGCAGTGCTTCCTTCTCGTGGTTCGCATACGCTACGACGCCGCCGACGAAGAAGCTGCTCGACCCCGCGAGCTTCGTGATCCGTGCGGCGAGCAATCCGCCGGTGCAGGATTCGGCGACAGCCAGGGTGTTACACCGGTTTCTCATCGCATCACGGACGGCTCGAACCAGCGGGTCTGATTCCGAGGCGACTTCCCTCATTGGATCCCCGGCGCATCCGGCCAGACGGATCTCAAGGAGGTGAGCGCCGAGAGGCCCTTTCAACTGCTCGACGGCGGCGCTGAGATCCCCCCGTGCCAACTCCTCACTGGGGCCGCTCTGGCAGAGCACGACCTCCACCTCGCCGCTACCCGCAAAGAATCCCAGCTTGATATCCCTTGCATCCTTGAGGCAGTGGTTCACCCGCGTATGGACTTCGCTCTCTCTCAGGCCCACGACCAACATTCGCGCGATGGCTGGTTCTTCGACATCTCCGCCCGCAGCCCTGAGGGCGGGCAATACGCTGCGTTCGAGCATGGCCTCGCTCTCCCGGGGGACGCCCGGAAGAGCGATCAGGGTCAGCGGACCGTCATGAACAAGGAAACCTGGCGCAACACCAACGGGATTCGGCAGAGTCTGTGCTCCTTCCGGCCGCATGCACTGTCTCCGCGCACCGGGCGGAAGCTCGCGTCCACGCTCACTGTATCGCTCGGAGATCCGGCGGAGGGCCTCGGGGTCCAGTTCCAGTTCGGTACCGAGACCGTCGGCTACACCTTCCCGCGTTAGGTCATCTATGGTGAGGCCGAGACCGCCGCTGATCAGCAACAGATCGATGCGGTCGGTTCTGGCACGGGAGATGGCGCGAGCGATCTCGTGGCGATTGTCAGTGATCAGCAGGCGTCCAACGACCTCGTGCCCGACCTCCTCCGCGACACGGGACAGCAGCGGCCCATTCATGTCCTTCTGCGATCCATCGACGAGTTCGTCGCCCACGCAGATGACGATGGCCCGAGCTACGCTCATGATCTCGATCCGGAGGCGGGCGATTTCCGCGTCTTTTCCGCACTCGCCTTCCTGGTCCAAAGCACGTCGTCCGGCATGAGCCGGAAAAAGCGAACGATGTACTCGGCCGCCGACCCGAGGGCAAAGAGCATCGAAAGCCAGAGCAAGCCGACCCCGACCAGGGGGGGAATCGACCAGCGAAGAGTCGTTGGGTAGAAAATGAGCACGACGATCGCGATCGATTGACTGATCATCTTCAACTTGCCCCAAGGGGACGCCGGAAGAACCACGCCGTGGGACGCGAGCACCGAGCGCAATCCTGAGACGACGAACTCGCGACCGGTAATGATAACCACCATCCACGCCGGAGCCCGCCCCATCTCCACCAGGGAAATAAAGGCACCGGTCACCAACAGCTTATCCGCGATGGGATCGAGCAGGGTTCCGAGAGTTGTGACTTCGTTACGGCGCCGTGCCAGATATCCGTCCAGAATATCGCTGATCGAGGCGAGCAGGAAGATCCCCGCCGCGAGCAACTCGCGCGGCGCAGGAGTTGCCGTCCCGAAGAACGGGCTATCCGCAAGTTTCCAGGGTGGCGCAAGAAGGACCACGACCAGGAAAGGGACGAGGAAGATCCTCATGACGGTCAGGATCGTCGGAAGATTCATCAGCACCGCCGCATTAGCTATGTCCCGTCACCCCGCGCTGTCTGCGGCGTCTTTCGAGCCACTGGCCGGAATGCGTGAGTCCGCAGAGAACCAACGCCACCACCGGAACGTGGGCTCGCTAAGCCATGACAATTCGAGTCGACGAGAGCCGAAGATCGGCAGGCTAGCACGGGGTGAGAGGGAGGGTCAACGTTGCACCGGTGGTCGATTCACCGTACCTCGTAGGCACCTGCTCTAGGGATCGCGTGCGCCCCCCTTTGACCGAATCGCACGCAATTCGCCGTGGAACGGCCTTCGGGCGGTTCCCGGTTCCGCCGAGGCTGTTCGCGATGAGCCGGGCGCACTTGGCGCCGAGCAAATGTTGGTGGACCCTGTGATGACTCAGTCAAAGACAGCCTCTCTCGAAGATCGTTCGCCACAGGCGGGGGGAGAGATCGAGGCGTCCCATCGCTGGCTCTCAACACAGTCGATCATCGAACCGCTCGATCGGGCCGATCTCAAGGGCTTTGCCCAGGCCGCCCGCCGCGCGACGGAGATGTTGCGACCGCTGGCTCAGGAAGCGCCCGGAATCGTCTGTATTTTCCTCTTCGACCTTTTGCGACAGGCCGGGGATCGTCTCTCGCTCTCGATAGACGGCGTGGCGGAGGCGCAGCGGCTGGCGTGGATGACCGGGCTCGGGGGCCAGGAGAATGCGAGTGGCCTGGTCCGCTACTTTCTGGCCGAACTCGATTCGTTGATCGAGGAGGCGGCTCTCTCCTCACGAAGAGTCAATCCGATCATCCTGCGGGCGCGGCGATTCATCGAGACCCACTACGCCGAGCAGCTCTCACTCTCGAGAGTTGCAGAAGAAGTGGGAGTCGCACGAAACTATCTTTCGTCTCTTTTTCGCAAGGAATGCGATATCACGCTGACCGAGTTTATCCACCAGGTACGAATTGAACGCTCCAAACTGCTTTTGAGATCCCGTTCATGTTCCCTCGCCGAACTCGCCACCCGCGTGGGATACCGGAATTACCGGCATTTTTACCGCAGTTTCCTCAGGGTTTGCGGTGTTTCACCGACTGTCTTCATCAAACAGTCCCATGCGCTAGCGGCCGATTCCTCGGGCCCTCGACAGGGCGGGGAGCCTCGACTCCCATCGCCTCAAGCCGCGAGTTTGCAAGCTCGGAGTTCCCGGCCTACTCCGAATGACGGCTGAGTGCAAGTGGCGCAGTTCGTAGACGCTCATTAACCTCTTCTCTGGCGGGCCGATCGATTTCTCGCGGAAAACCCCTTCGCGCCCATGCCTAGGAGGCAGGTGTATGATGCTCAAGGCTATGCAAGGTGTCGTTGTTCTAGCTTCCCTTCTCGCGTTCTGTGGCCTTGCACCCGCGTTGGCTGACGAGAAACTGGATGCCATCGTCGAGAGGCTGGGCTCTTCATCCGTGAGCGAACGCGTCAACGCGGTCAGGGACCTGGGCCGCATGGGCCTTAGCCCCGAGGACGCGCGACCTCTTCTCGAAAAGATGGCCAAGGACCCTGTGGGCACGGTTCGCTCCGAGGTCGTATGGGCCGTGATGGATGTTCTCGGCGAAGATGGGGTCGACCTTCTGGAGCAGTTCTACAACGATCCTGAGCGGCGGGTACGGGACGGAGCGATCCGTTCCGCCTGTTCGATGTTCGATGAGGAGCGAGCACGGGACCTCTGCATCGTCGCCAGCCAGGACCCTGACCATAGCGCCAGAATCGATGTTCTTGTCACCCTCAAGGAGAAGTTTCCGAGGGCGAAGGAGGCCGCAGCCCTGTTCCGCAAGGGGCTCAGCGACGATTCAGAGCTCGTCCAGCGGGCCGCTGTCTTCGGCTGCCAGGCGGCGCGGGACCCCAAAGCGATCGATGAACTCGTCAGACTGGCCATGACGGGCTCCGATCACGTCGCGGTCCCCGCGGTGGATGAAGCCCTCGCGACTCTCGCGACACCCAAGGCCGTGGATGAGCTGATCAAGATGCTTGAAGCAGGAAAGGGTGAACCCGGAAAGCCGGCGCGTCCCACCGACGCGGTTCGTGCTGCCGCAGCGCGGGCTCTGGCTCGCATCAAGGATCCACGCTCCCTGCCCGCGTTGCGCAAGGTTCTTGGCGACAAGTACACCCCCCTTCGCATCGGTGCCATGGAAGCCCTGATGGAGATGAAGGACAAGACGGCGGTGCCGCTCATTGCCAAGCAGCTCAACGAGGAAGACGAGCGTCTGCGGCGTTTCGGCCTGCGTGCCCTGCGGATCATCGGCGATCCTTCTGCTGCCGATGCGATCCGGAAGACCCTGCACAACGACAAGGAGGCCGTTGTTCGCGCCACCGCCGTGGCAACCCTCGCGGACCTGATCGACAAAGCCGCGATTGGAGACCTTGAGAAACGAACGGCTGATATCGACGCAATGGTGCGACTGGAAGTGGCCGGTGCCCTTGCCGGATTGGGTAAGCCGGCGGCTCCGACACTCTCCAAGCTGGTAAGGGACGCCAGCCCCGACGTCCGTGCGGTCGCGATTGAGGGCCTCGGCCACATCGGCGGGCCCGAAGAGATTCCGATGTTGGTCAAGGCGGCAGAGTCCCAGGAGAAGACCAACAAGCAGGTTCGTGCGTCGGTCGCTGAGGCACTCGGCCGCATCGGCGGCAGCGGGGCCATTCACGCGCTGAAAACCTTGTCTCAGGACTCAGAACCCGCCGTGAGGCAGCGAAGTGCTCGCGCACTGGCGCGGATCGGAACCAAGGACGCCGTCACCATCCTGACTACGATGCTGAAGGACAAGACCGGGCGTGTTCGGAATACCGCACGACGAGAACTGGACTCGCTGAAGAAGAGGACGGGAGCGAAGAAAACGAAGTCGAAGTAGCCGACGGGGATCGTCATTCAATGAGCGCAACGGACGGCTCCCGGAGCTGGGACTTGACCGCGATCTACGAGGACCTTCCGGCCTGGGAAGCCCAGCTTCGCGAGGTCCAGGAGTTGTTGCCGGAACTCGTAGCCTTCGACGGTCGTCTGCACGAGGGTCCGCAGCTGCTGGCCTCTGCGCTCGAATGCCGTGCCAGGCTCGATCGCCTCGTCAACTCGCTCGAGACTTATGCAAGACTCCTGTCCGACCAGGACACGCGAAATGCCGGCCCCCGAGGCATGCTTCAACGCGCCGAGGCTCTCAGCGCAAGCCTTGCGGAAAGCGCGGCGTTCCTCGCTCCAGAGCTGCTTGGGCTAGCTCACGAGACGCTCGCGAGTTTTCTCGAAGAAGAACCGCGCTTGCATCCCTTCCGGCGTCTCCTCGAACAGATCGAACGCTTGAGAGACTTCACGCTGGGCCGGGAAGCCGAGGACGTTCTCGGAAAGACTCGCCGAATCGTTGGTGGAGGGCTCTGCGTATCTGATCTCCTTCGCGACACCGAGATCCCCTGGCCGACCGTCTCGCTCTCGGATGGCAGCGACCTGCGGCTCGACCCCTCGGGCTATTCGATCGGTCGTACCCTCCCCGTGAGGAGCGACCGACTCAGGGTCTTCGAAGCCTTCCACGGGACTCTTCGCTCGTTCAAGGCATCGCTGGGAGCATCCCTTCATTCGACCATCAAGGAGCATCTGTTTTTTTGCCGGGCGCGAGGCTATCCGAGTTGTCTGGCCGCAGCCCTGCACGAGAACGAGGTGGACGAGACCGCCTACCACATGCTGCTGGCTGAGGTCAACGGCGCGCTACCCGCCCTCCATCGCTATCTGCGCCTCAGGGCGCGGATTCTCGCGCTCGATGACCTGGCCTATCACGATATCTATGCTCCGCTCGTTGACGACACTTCCAGCGACTACAGCTGGGATGGCTCCCGTCGCCAGGTGCTCGAATCAGTCGCCCCTCTTGGAGAGAGCTACACCGCAAAACTGTCGGAGGCATTGCACACACGCTGGGTCGATGTCGATCGCCGGCCCGGCAAGCGTGCCGGGGCCTATGTTCACGACGGCGCCTTCGACGCGCACCCCTACATGCTGCTCAATCACACCAATGATTTCCATGGTGCCTCGACCTTGGCCCACGAGTCCGGGCACCTGATGCATTCCTGTCTGTCACAGGAAACGCAAGCCTACCCGACAGCCCGTTACGTGATATTTGTGGCTGAGGTCGCCTCGACCTTCGGGGAGGCGCTCTTTTTTCACCACAGCCTGGATCGCGCACAGACACGCGAGCAGCGTCTCTCCCTTCTGGGGAACTACCTCGAAAACATCCGCGGTACCGTTTTTCGCCAGGCCATGTTTGCGGAATTCGAGTTCGCCGTGCATTCGGCCGTTGAGCGGAATGAGTCGTTGACGGGCGATGACCTATCGCGCCGCTACTTGGATCTCCTCCGCCGCTACCATGGGTCCGATCAGGACGTCGTCCGGATCGACGAGGTGTATGGCGCAGAGTGGGCCTTCGTTCCCCACTTTCACTACAATTATTACGTCTACCAGTACGCCACCAGTTTCGTTGCGGCAACAGCTCTTTCCCGCATGGTCCTGCGCCAGGAAGCGGGTGCGGTCGAGCGCTACCTGGAGTTCCTCGGCTCCGGTTGCAGCCATCCTCCGGTCGAACTGTTGCGCCGCGCTGGTGTTGATATGACCTCCCCTGATCCGATTCGCGCCACGATGAGTGAGATGAACGAGATCATGGATCAGATCGAGGAACTCCTGTAGACCCGAAGGGCCCGGCCAGCGCGCAGATACGGTGTTTCGGCCGAAGGGCTCATGAAGACTGCGGGCTAGAGTACGGGCCGATCCTGGAATGCGAGGGCTGCGCCGCTGCCATCCGTCGCGAGAAGCCAGGAAACTTCCGGGTTTCGAGAGTACCCGTAGCTGACCGTGGTGCTGCTATTCGCGCTCGATGTGAGATCGAGTGTCACCCGTGGTCCGTCGGTGCTGACGCTTGCGATGCCGAGGGGAATGCCAGCGGAGTAGACGCGGAAGATATTCCCCTGCCCGCCCGTCATGTTCTTGTCGTATTCCAGGACAATGCGTTCGCGAGATCCCGCCGCGAAGCTCAGGGAGAGCAGCCGAGGGCCCACCTCCACTGACCTGCCATAGAGTGACTTGAGCGTCAGAGCTGCGAGGCGCCTCCCGGCCTCCTTGTAGCCTGTCACGTTGAGGTGAATCGTGTCCGCGCGTGGTTGATCGACCAGCGCGGCCAGAACCGAAGCGCTGTCTGCCTCGGCCTGCTGTCTCTCGGCCTCCTGGATTGCCACCCAGGCATCGAGATCGTAGGCCAGCAGGTGAGTCGCGAGCTGACAGTTCGCAAAGAAGAGACTCGGATTGAGGAGGTCCAGCCGGTAGTTTGCTACCAGCGCTTCGAGATCCGCTCGGTACAACTCTGTCGATCGGCCGACATCGGACTCCCCCTGGTACCAGAGGATGCCCCGTATCGGGCTCTCGTAGCCCTGTAGCAGGACCCGGTGGATCGAGGAGCCGTAAAGGGTGCCCCGATGCTCAGGATCATCCGCTCTTCGTTGCCATTGGCTATAGAGATTCGTACCACCGAGTGGCGCGGGGATGATGGCAAGCGGGACATTGAGTTCTGCCGAAACAGTCTTCGCGAACGACAGCATCAGCGAGTGCGCAGGAAACTCCTCGCTCACCCGGTCTACCTGGTTCGTGCCGTCATCCATCGGCTCGCTGCCCTTCTTCCAGCGATAGTCGTTGCCGAAGAGATGGACCGTGTCAACCGGCTCTTCCGCGCCCTCCAGGCTCCCCGAGTAGCCGGCCATGTTCGACTGTCCCACCGCAAGAAAGACATCGCCGACGGCGATCTCGTGAGCCGCATCCTCACCGAGAAGGGCCCCGCCTTCCTCAGCCAAGAGCCGGATCTCGACGTCGTAGTTTCCACCCTGGGGCACGGCATCCAGTTCCAGGTCAGCGATGGCCCCCTCCACGGCGGGAGCAAGCTGGAACCGGTGATCCGGGAAATCGAATCCCAGCAGCGGCAAGCCGCTCTCGCTTCCGACCACCCGGGCTTCGAGGATGCTCGCTTCTTCCGCACGCCAGCTTACGGGAAGAGGAATCGTTGCCACCCCTTCCGAAGTGCGCTGAAAGAGCTTCCAATCATCCAGGGTCTCTTCGCGCTTCATCAGGGAGACAGCGCCTTCCTCCGGTGGCTTCGCGATTCCCGTCAGGCGCAAGAGGGGCCTCCGTCCGTTGGACTGGTTGCTCAAGTCGAGGCGCCTCCCGCGCAGCAGCGTGTCATCCTCGATCGAGAAGAGAGCCGCGTCTTCCTGCCACGCGGAACCCGCCCACGAGTCCACATGCAACGAGGATCCTGTACCCGCGCCCTTACGAAGCCGCAGCCTCAGGCGCGTGTTGTTGCCGAGGGTGTGCTCACCGATCGCGGTGTATTCGACGCCTCGCCGCAACCGGCACGCCACGTCGCCGTCCTCCTGCACTTCGAAGAGGAGCTCCGCCCCAGCATTCTCCGCGTGGCTGCCATCAGCCCACATTCCGAGCGAAAGGTGCGCCCCCGAAAGGTCCTGGAGATCGAGATAGACCTCGAGATCCTGTCGTCGAAGAGAAGATCTCAAGCGCAGGAACTCGTCCGAGACACCGGCGAGCCCGGCATCATAGGACACGCCTTGATCCCCCTCGTGGTCGCGGACGAGGAAGCTCTCGTTGCTGCCGCCGTACTGCACCGTGCCCGCGGGACGCTCTCCCACGCTGTCCGCCTCGAAGTCGTAGGTGCGAGGATCGCAGGGATCCCCCAGGCCGTTCTGGTCCTGGTCTTCCTGTGCGCCGTTGGCGAGCCCGACACAGTTGTCCTGGTCGTCCCGAACTCCATCCTGATCATCATCCGCACAGGGAACAAGACTGCCGCGCTCGCTACCGTCGCTTGCGGTGCCCAGCGAGGATTCGCCATCGGGATTCCAGGAGGAGACCAGGTACGTGAATAGACGTTCAGGAGTCTCCAGGTCGGTGCTCTCGGTCGTGCTGATCCGAAAATCCAGGCAGGCAAAGTCTTCGGCGGCGGCAGAACGACCGCGATAGACGTTGTAGGCCTCTGCACCGCTGCTGGCGTCCCAGCTCAACGTGGTCTTGTCTGGCGCGAGGCGCAGACTCGACCCCGGGTCCTCCGGAGGAGCAGCCAAGCCTGGAATCGACGCGCCCGCCACACAGAGCAGAACGCAGAACGCCAAAAGCCAAGCACGACGGGGTTCTCGCCCCGCGCTGCCGGACACCGCCATCCCGTGGTCTTGCATCTTGCCTCCCGTAGGGACGTACGATGATTGACTTCACGATGCAAGCAAATCACGCGAGACGGCTTCTGTTCTGCCGATCTTGTGCGCGGACGCGCCCACCCCCGCTGCTCAAATGGTGGCGCAGATCTCAAAGCTCTCCCCTGGTAGGGCCCAGATCTCCGGCCCGGCCCTACGGGTCAGATGGAGCAGGTCCCAGGCCTCTCCCCTGGCAGGGCCCAGATCTCAAGCCCGGCCCTGCGGGTCAGATGGAGCAGGTCCCAGGTCTCTCCCCTGGTAGGGCCCAGATCTCAGGCCCGGCCCTGCGGGTCAGATGGAGCAGGTCCCAGGTCTCTCCCCTAGTAGGGCTCAGATCTCAGCTGCTGCGGCTCCTGCTCCTTAGTTGGCGTAGCCCAGGCTCTTGAGCCTCTGGATGGTTTCTTCGTCCAGCTCCTCCTCCCCGCTGCCCAGAGCCTGCTGAATCGCTGCGCTCTCGGCAGCATGCGCTTGATAGAGTTGCCGCAGGCGGAGGAGATCATGCGGGCGTGTGCTGGCGAGATCGTGGGTCTCAGCGGGATCACTCAGCAGGTCGTATAGCTCTTCCCCTCCCTCGCCCTCCTGGCCCCGGCGAAGATACTTGTAGCGGCCCAGCCAACACGCGACGAGTTCTCGTCCATCGAAAGCAATCCCTTCAGCGAAGACGGGACCTTCGCTGTCGGGCGCATCGTCCGGGATGAGCGGTAGGAGAGATCGCCCCTGGCCAAGTTCACCGGGCTCCCCGGAGAGGTCAAGAAGAGTGGCGGACAGGTCTACGAGGGACACGGGACCGCGAATCACCCGTCCTGAGGGAAGCCTTCCAGGCGCGTGCAGGATCAGTGGAACATGGGTCACCTCTTCGTACAAGGTATCGCCGTGATCGAACTGTCCACGCTCGAAGATCTCCTCACCATGGTCCGATGTGACGGCGATCACGGTTTGTTCGAGCAGGCCACGCTCACGCAACCACGCGACCAGCTCGCCGACAAGACTATCGGCCCAGGCAACCTGCCCGTAGTAGAGATCCCTGAAGACCTCGATATCGGAGGGGGCCGGCGGAAAGAACGGTGCGCGGAAGCGGTAGTAGTCAGCGATACCGACGCGGGCGCGAGGCCATGCGAAGCCGACGTGGTCTGGATCCGCCCACCGCAGCCGGTACGATTCGGGGGCATGGTATGGCTGGTGCGCCGTGTAGGTATGCACAAACAGAAACCACGGGCCGTGTTCACCTGAGCTCTCGAGCTCTCCCAGCGAAGCCGCCAGCGTTCGCGGGAGCGAACCGCGCAGGTCCGAACGATAGACGCGAAATCCCTGATCGAAGCCGAAACGGCCCGAGATCCAACCGTTCTCAGTCACCGCGCTGCTGCGATATCCGGCGTCACTGAGAGCCTCTGCCAACATGCGCTCCCGCCCCGAGCCCCGGACTCTCAGGCGACGATCAGGATAGAGATAGCCCCGAACCTGGGACATGTCGGGAAGGACACCGTGCGCGCGCGGTGTCAGGCCCGAAAAGATCGAGTAGTGGCTGGGAAGAGTCCAATTGTTGGCGGACTCGGCCTGCTCAACACGTACGCCGCCAGCGGCCAACGCGTCCAGGGAAGGCGTCGTCTTGCGGGTTGCGCCATACGCGGAGACAGCGTCAGCCCGCAGCGTATCCAGCGAGATCAGCAGGATATTCGGCCGCGTGTCCTTTGAACGGGATCCCGAGGGTGGCAAGCTGGCCGGCTCGGAGAAGGCGGCGCCCTCGGGGGCCGGGCGGCCAAAGAGGCGTGCCAGTCGGGAGGCCGATTGGACCGAGAACTCGATTGTGGTCTCGGCTCCTGCAGCCCCGGGGGGCAACTCGAGACGATGCGGGACCCACTCCCCGCTGGGGCCGGGCGCAGCATGGATCGTCTCTAAGAGAAGCTCTCCCTCACCGGGTCCCGCCGTGATGCGGACCGAGAAAAAGACGCTGGCTTGTGCCGGCACGTGGCAGCCGAACTCGACGGCGCTCCCGCTAGGAAAGGTTCGCTTGAACTGCTGCCCCTCGGCCAAGGGCCGGGATTCTATATCGTCTCGGTGGCTCACTTCGGCGGGTACGGATTCGGCGGGAAGCTCGCCGAGCGCTCCCTGCGCCTCAAGAGCGGCCCCGAAGAGTTTCGCGAAGTTCTCTCTTCCCTCGCGTCCCGCCGCGGAGTTGCCTTCCAGCTCTGCAGCGGCGAAGTCCAGGTAGCTGGCTTCGAGGTGCTTCGGATTCGCCGCACGCGCGAGTTCGAAGTGGCGGCGAGCTTCCTCGAGCTCGCCCTTCGCCAGGAAGTAGCGGCCGAGGTGATACTGCGCTGGTGCGTAGGCGCGTCCATGGTGTTGGGCTTCAGCAATCGAGCGCTCGAGATAGGCCCGGGAGATCTCGAGATTGCCGGCCAGCAACTCGGAGTAGCCCAGCAGATTGAGAATTCGTGGGTCTTTCCCGACCAAGGGACGCAGCAGCTCGGCGGACCTCGCATAGTGCCCCATCTGAGCCTCGAGCTTCGACAACTCGATGGTCAACTCGGGAGCCTTCGGCTGTCGTTGTCTGCCTCCTTCCAACCACTTCTGTGCCGTGGCGAGGCGATCCGCCCCCATGGCGCTTCTGGCAGCAAGCAGCACCACGGACGGATCGTCGCTCGCCGCCGCCGTCTTGAACAAGGTCTCCACCTGCACCCCGTCACAGGGCAGCATGCGGCAGGCCTCCGCGAGCAGCGACCAATGCTCGACCGTCTTGGCGTTCATCTGGGACACCGCATCGATCGCGAGGTCCGGGCGCCCCTGCTTGAGGGCCTTTGCGCTCTCCGCGAGATTGCGTGGCAATACCGGGCCCCGGGAGCAGGATGCCAGGGCGAACACCATGACGCCTACGAAACAGATCCTGACAATGTGTTGACTCCGCATCGGCCTCACTCCTCTCCCCTGGAGAGGGCGAGAGCACACCACTCTCCGTCTTCCCGCTGTTCGACATGCTGGAAACCATGGGAGGCCCAGGCTTCGATGACGAGGGTCGCATCCTCTGGACTGAAACCGGACACGATGGCAACCCCCCTCGGCTGCAGCCTGGATGAGATCGCCGCCGCGGCCTTCACCAGGGCACTACGATGAATGTTCGCGAGGACCAAATCGAAATGGGTCCCGGAAGGGAGATCCTGGTAGGATCCTGCAGCCACGGAAACGCAGCTCGCACAGCCGTTGAGGCGGACGTTCTCTTCCGCCACCTCGATGACCGCGGGATCGTTATCCATCGCCAATACGCTCTCGGCCTCGGCTTTCGCGGCTGCAACAGCGAGGATTCCCGAGCCTGTTCCGAGGTCGAAGACGCGCGCGCCGGGTTTGATATGCTCATCGAGCAGCTCGAGGCAGAGGTGAGTCGTCTCGTGCTCACCGGTTCCGAAAGCCCTTCCCAGGGGAATGACCACCGAAACGGTGTCCCTATCCTGCGGGGATTCTTCGTCCCGATCCAGGACCAGGAAACGACCGGCCCGGATGGCATCCCGTGGATTCAGCGAGGCATCCATCCAGCCGGTGTCGCTTTCCTCGAGAACACCCTCTCCAGCATCGCGCGTTCCGGGCAGGGAAAGGAGTGAGGCAAGGGCTGCCTCGGCGAAGGCCTCACCGTCGAACCACGCGCTAAGCATCAGCCGTCCGGGCCCGGCGGGCCCACTGATCGCTCCGCGACTCTGGGAAAGCTGCAATTTCGCGAGCACCAGCTCCTCGCTGGCAGCGGGGATCGTAATGCTGATTCGGTGCCAGCTACCGGGCCACCGCGTGCTAAGCACGGAGGAAGTCCCGCAGCTTGTCGAAGAAGGAGCGATCTCCCTCCGGTTGACCCAAGTGACCGTCCACACCGCCGCCTCGCTCCTGGAGCTCCCTGAGGCTGCGCCAGAGAGCTTTCTCCTTCTCGTCCGGACGCCCCGGCGGGCGGGCGACGACATGAACGAGGTGGTCTCCTCGTCCTCTGCGGGACACACGCGCCATCCCCTGCCCCGCGAGGCGGAGGACGGTGGCAGGATGGGTTCCGGCGGGCACCTCCACGTCCTGTGTTCCGTGGAGGGTTTCCACCTCGAATCGCCCGCCAAGAACCAGGTCGGGGAAACCGAGGACGAGTTCCGCGTGCACATCCGCGTCATCGCGGACCCATTTCTCGTGGGGCTTGAGGGCGATGTCGACGTAGAGGTCGCCCGGAGGGCCGCCCCTCCAGCCGCCATCCCCCTCTCCGGCAACCCTCAGCCGCATCCCATCATCGATTCCCGCCGGCACGCGCACGGTGACCGTACGTTCGGTGGCAATGCGACCATCGCCACCGCAGTCCTTGCACGGATCGACGACCTGCTCGCCACTGCCGTTGCACTGGGGACAGGTGCGCGCAACCTGCATGAAGCCATGCCTGTAGTTCACGCGGCCCCTGCCATGGCACGACTCGCAGCTCACCTTGCCTCCCGGTCGCGCCCCGCTCCCGGAACATCCAGGGCAGGTCTCCGAACGGGGCACCTTGATCTTCACCTCGGTGCCTCGGGCCGCCTCCACGAACTCGATCTCCAGTTGATAGCGCAGATCGTGACCTCGCTGGGCCCGGGTCTGCGATCGACCTCCTCCAGCGTTCCCGCCAAACATCTGGGAGAAGAGGTCCTCGAGTCCACCACCTCCGAAGCCCATGGAGCCGAAGATGTCCTGGAACATGGACGGATCAAAGCCCTGGGCCCCTCCGCTGAGTCCTGCGGCCCCGTATTGGTCGAAGCGTTGCCGTTTCTGGGCGTCGCCCAGCACGGAATACGCCTCCGCCGCCTGCTTGAACATCTCCTCTGCAGCCGGATCGTCGGGGTTGCGGTCGGGATGGTGCTTCAGCGCGAGCTTGCGGTAAGCGGACTTGATCTCGCTCTCGGATGCGTTCCGCTCCACGCCAAGGATCTTGTAGTAGTCGATGTCGTTCACAGCTCTCTCGGCTCGTGGGCCCGTCATCCGGACCACGATGGATCGAAAGCTGTAAGGCTACCCGCGCTTGGCTCGGCGGTCCACCATGATGACCTGGGAGTGCCCGAAGCACGAACCCGTCAGGCCATGAGCTTCCTGCTATTTGGCACGCTCAGGCTGGATCGAAGAGAGCCACCTCGGTCAGGATGCGCGAGATCTCTGAGAGCGACTCGAGAGCTTGTGCCACATCTTCGCCGTCGTCGGCCCCGAGTGCTTTCTTGCAGGCGAGGAAGGTCTCCTCGACCTTTTCTCGCCGCGCCTCATCCAGGAGTGAATGGAACTCCTTGAACGTCTTCTCGTTGGTTTCGAGCAGGGCCTGCAGCTTGCCCTTCGCGCGTTTCGCGGCAATGCGATCCCTGTCCTCTGTCCGGTAGGCCTCCGCCTGCTCGATGGCATCCTCGATCTCTTCGGGAGTCAGTCCGGACGTTGGGGTGACAACGACCTGCTGCTCGAGACCGGTGGAGATGTCCTTGGCCGAGACGGAAGCGATGCCGTTGGAATCGATGTCGAATGCCACCTCGACTTGGGGTGTCCCGCGTGGAGCGGGTGGTATGCCCACCAGTTCGAAACGGGCGAGGCTCTTGTTGGCAGAGGCGAGCTCTCGTTCACCCTGGAGCACATGAACCTCGACCTTGCTCTGGTTGTCCGCAGTTGTCGTGAAGATCCTCGTGCGGCGACAGGGCACCGTGGCTCCGCGATCGATCATCTTTACGAATCCACCCCCCCGAATCTCGACGCCCAGGGAAAGCGGTGTGACATCCAGCAGCACGATCTCCTTCACGTCTCCACAGAGGATGCCGGCCTGGATCGCCGCCCCTTTGCCTACAACCTCGTCGGGATTGACTCCCCGATTCGGTTCACGGGAGAAGATCTGCTCGACGATCTGCTGCACGAGTGGTGTTCGCGTCTGGCCCCCGACCAGAAGCACATCATCGATCTCAGCGGCGCTCAGGCCCGCCATTTCGAGAGCTTCCTCACAGGGTCCGTGAGTCTTCTTGACCAGATCCATCACCAAGTCTTCGAAGGTCTCCCGCGTGAGTGTGCGGCTCAGATGCGCGGGCCCCTTCTCTGTCGTCGCGAGGAAGGGCAGCTGGATCTCCGTAGAGGTCTCACGGGAGAGTTCGCACTTCGCCTTCTCCGCCGCCTCCTTGAGCCGCTGAACCGCGAGCCGGTCCTCGAGCACGTCGATCCCGCAGTCGGCCTTGAACTCTTTTGCGAGCCACTCGATGATTCGCCGGTCAAAGTCCTCCCCCCCCAGGAACGTATCACCCGCGGTCGCCAAGACCTCGAACACACCCTCGGACAAGCGCAGGATCGAGACGTCAAAGGTCCCGCCGCCCAGGTCGTAGACGGCAATGATCTGCCCCGTACACTCTTCATCGAAGACACCGTAGGACAAGCTCGCTGCGGTCGGCTCGTTGAGAATTCGCAGGACGTTCAATCCCGCGATCCGCCCGGCATCGCGCGTTGCCTGGCGTTGCGCATCATCGAAGTAGGCCGGGACCGTGATCACTGCGTCGCTGACGCTCTCACCGAGGAACTCCTCGGCGATCTCCTTCAGATAGCCCAAGATCGCACTGGAGAGCTCCTCCGGGGAGATCACAAGGTCCCCGACCTGGCACTGGGCATCGCCATTGCCCGCTGCGACGATCTTGTACGCGCAGGTTCGGGCCGCCTCGTCCACGTTCGGATCGTCCCGCTTCCGGCCGATCAGCCGCTTGATCGCGTAGAGGGTCCCCTCAGGATTGGTCGCCGCTTGCCGCTTGGCCAAAGGGCCGACCAGTCGTTCTCCTCGGCGGGAAAAACCCACCATCGAGGGGACGGTATGACTGCCCTCCTTCGCGGGGATGACGACCGGCGAGTCGCCCTCCATCACCGATACCACCGAGTTCGTGGTGCCCAGATCAATGCCGATGATGCGGCTCATGAATCACTCCTCCAGCTCGAATCTATGGATCGAGGGCTACTCATCGGGTGTGACCCGGGGCGCCGGAAACCCGGACCATCGCAGGTCTCACAAGTTCACCCGCCAGGAGATAGCCGACGCGCAATGTTTCAAGGACGATCCCGGACTCCACGCGGTCGCTCTCCGTCACAACGGCAGCCTCGTGGATTCGTGGATCGAACGCCATCCCCTCACCCTCGATCCGCTCGAGATCGTGCGCGCGGAAGCCGTTCCACAGACATCTCAGCGCGAGTCGGACGCCCTGCTCCAGGGATTCAGGGTCCGGCTGCTGCCTGACACACTGCTCGAGGTCGTCCAGGGCGGGAAGCAGTTCGCGCAGAACCGTCCGGACGCCCTCGTTGATCCCTTCACGGCGCGTGCGGACACGCTCGCTTACCGGAGTTCTCATGGGTTTTTGGGGAAGATCCTCCTCAGGGGGCGGCTCCTCAACCCCGAAGTCACGGTCGTTTCCGCTGTCTTCTTCGACCCCAATGATCTCGAGAATCTCGATTTCGGGTTCTCTGCTCACAATCCCGCGTCCTCACACATCACGCCGCATGCCTTCGCGCACGCGGACCCTCACCAGTGATGTATAGGAAATCTGCGCCGAATTTCAACTACTGAAGGAGCGCAACCCACCGGGAGCCCTCACGAGCTTCTACTCGGAAGCGCTCTTGAGCAGCCAAGCCTTCATGAAAGGTGTCAGATCCCCGTCGAGCACACGATCGACGTCTCCCCGTTCCAGCCCCGTCCGCAGGTCCTTGACCATGCGGTAGGGAGCCAGCACGTAGGATCGAATCTGGCTACCGAAACCGATCTCCAGCTTCTGGCCTGCCGCCTCTCGCGCCCGGACCTCCCGCTCACGAATTTCCTTCTCGTAGAGCCGGGAGCGGAGCACCCGCATAGCCTTGTCCTTGTTGCGATGCTGGCTGCGTTCATCCTGGCAGGCGACAACCACGCCGGTTGGCAGGTGGGTGATGCGGACCGCCGAATCGGTCACGTTGACGTGTTGACCCCCAGCGCCCGACGAACGGTAGGTGTCGATCCGCAGATCCTTATCCTCGATGACGACTTCGATCGTGTCGTCGATCTCAGCGGTTACGTCGACCGATGCGAAAGCGGTATGGCGCCGTTTCTGGGCATCGAAAGGGCTGATCCGGACCAGGCGGTGAACACCCCGCTCCGCCTTGCACCAGCCGAACGCGTCCTTTCCGATCAAGTGAAGCATCGCGCCCTTGATCCCGGCCTCGTCACCATCCTGGCGCTCCAGGAGTTCGACCTGGTAACCGGCCCTCTCTCCCCAGCGCTCGTACATCCGCAAGAGCATCTCAGCCCAGTCCTGAGCGTCCACGCCACCCGCGCCGGAATGAATGTCGATGTAGGCGTTGCGATGGTCGTCAGTTCCTCCCAGCATCGTAGCGATTTCGAGCTCAACGACCGCCTCCTCGATCTTGCTGACGGCTTCGGCAAACTCGTCGTCGATCTCTTCGCCCTCACGTCCAAGCTCCAGGAGAGTCTCGACATCTTCGATCAACGAGGCGAAGGTCCTGCCCTGCTCCACTTTTCCGGCGAGTTCGGCACGACGCCGATTCAGCTCGGCTGCTCGCTCCTGGTCCGACCAGACGTCTGCCCGGCCGAGCTTTTCATCCAGCTTAACCAACTCGGCCTCAGGCTTGGCGATGTCAAAGGAACCCCCTCAGCGGCTCCATCCGCTTCCCAAGGGACAGCCATTGCTCGACCAGTTCATCCCGCATCTTCTTGAGCTTCTCCTGCACGCGCTGTTCGTCGCCGTGGCACGAATGCTAAACCCGCAAAAACGATCGAGAGAATAGCACAGGCCCACGAAACGGCGCCCCCGAGCCACAAGCCGGAAGGGGCCTTTCGGCCCAGACCGACCCGTGCGACGAGGATCCCGCGCTCTCCCAGGCCGAGTTCTCCCAAGAGTCGACCGTCCCCATCCACGATGACCGAGATTCCCGTATTGGCGGCCCGAAGAAGCGGAAGACCGGTCTCAGCGCTGCGCAGCACGCTATGGGCGAGGTGCTGGCGGGGCCCCGAGCTCCAGCCGAACCAACTGTCGTTGGTCATGGTGACCAGCAGGTCCGCACCGGCCATGGCGGCCTCCCTGGCCAAGGAAGGGAAGACCGCCTCGTAGCACACCAGCGCGCCGATCCGCGCCTCGGCGGAAGGATGAAGAACCAGCGTCGTTCCCGCCTCGAAATCCCCGGCCTCGGCGGCAATCGCGCTCGAGGCCCCCATCAGGAATCGCAGGGGCAGGTATTCGCCGAAAGGAACGAGGCGCCGTTTCGGCGAGATGGTCGAGACGCCACCGATCGCGCGGACGAGGACAGCACTGTTGTAGATTCCGCCGGAGGGAGAAGATGTGATGCTCGAAACCATGATGTCGACACCGAGTTCACTCGCGAGGCCTTCGAGTCGCAAGCGATAGCCGGGGTGCAGGTCGACGCGGGAGCGCACCGCCGATTCCGGCCAGATCACCAGTCGTGCGCCTCGGCTCGCAGCGTCGCGAGTCAAGGTCTCGTAGGTCTCGAAGCGTTCGAGGACACTCGCGTCCCGCGGGAGCGACCCCTGGGCGACCGCTACCGTAAGCTCTCTCGCAGCTTCCCGATCGGGGGCGAGCCAGGCGATCCCCAGGAAAACGCAGGCCACCACAAGCGCGGCAAGCAGGAAGGACCGCTTGCGACTGACGAAGAACGCGGCGAAGGCAGCAACGAGAACGGCTTCGAGCCAGGAATAACCCAAGGCGCCCAGAACGCTGGTGATGGCGTTACCTTCTGCCGAAAAGGCGCTGGCCGCCGACAGGGGAGCCCAGGGGAACGGTACGGGGAACACGGTCCGCGACAGCTCGTATCCACACCAGAGCGTGGCCAGAGACAACGCCCCCGCAGCGAGCCCCCAACGCGTCCTGATTCGCTGTGAGAACCAGGAGACGACAGCGACTCCCGGTGCCAGAATCGCCCCAGCACCCACAACGGCGCCAAGCGCCAGCCACGGTCCTAGAGTCGTGTACTCGAGGATCGCCGCGGCGAACCAGCGCAGGAGAAGAGAATAGAAGACGAAGCCGGCGATCAGACCCTCTCCAGCCGCGCGCCCGGCGCTCGGTGCGCTGAGCACGAGTATGAAGAGCAGGCCCAGTGATAGCTTGAGGAGCGGCCAGCCGGGCTCGGGAAAGGACAGAGCCAGTCCCACGCCGCACAGGGGAGCGACACAGCTGCGAAGCCACGCCCAAGGGAAAGAGCCCACGGTACCAGCCGGGCCTGGCGTCACCTTCCTTCGTCCACCACCGTCAAGTCACGCTTCAAGATCTTGGCGAGTCGATCCGCTGCTTTGCGAGCTTCAAGCCTCGTCGTGAACGGGCCCGCCACAACCCGATAGCTGCCGCCCCCTGCTCCAACGACCATCGCCGGCAGGCCGGCCTTGGAGGCCTCTCTGCGCAGGCTATCCGCAGCGGCCCGGGATGCGGCCGTGCCGAGATCGACCTCGAAGGCACCCCCGAGTGACGTCTCGGCTGTCACCTGGCGACCGAGGGATCGTGGTGCGCCGCCACCATCCGCTTCATCGAAAATCGATCCACGTCCAGCAGCGAAACGTCCTTCCGTCGCCACGCTTGCTGCCTGGCGCACGCCGGGAGCAACAGAGCGCACTTGTCTTTCCGCGCTCATGCGCCCCGCAAAGAAGGCCGCCACCAGCAGGATGATGATCGCTCCCCCAAGCACGACCATGCGTGGCAGGTCAAACTCCCATTCGACGATTCTGCCGCGTTGCTCACCCACGCGAGTCATCCTTTCTGGTCGTGCCTTCCTCATCCCGTTCGAGGGGCGCAACAGCAACCGCGTTCTTGCCCCGCGCCTTCACTTGGCGCATCGCCTCATCCGCACACTCGACGACTTTCCGCCCGCTCGGTCCATGTTCCGGCCATGCGGACACCCCGGTGGATGCGCTCAGCGCGACACGGGCCCCGGAAGGAAGCTCGAAGGGGGTCTTGCTCAGATCGACACGAATCCGCTCGGCAACTTCCCGGGCGCCCTCGAGGCTTGTCCCAGGCAGCAGGATCACGAACTCGTCTCCACCGTAGCGGAAGAGGCGATCAATACTCCGCACCGTCCTTGAGATGCGGACGGATGCCTCGTAGAGTACGCGCGAGCCCGCAGAGTGTCCGTGATGGGTGTTGACCTCCTTCAGGTTATCCATGTCGAGAAAGATCAGCGAGTACTTGCCGCCGAAGCGTCGTGAGCGCTCGGTCTCATC